>NZ_BMOL01000008.1 GCF_014647055.1 Deinococcus aerolatus
CGACCCTTAACACGTTCAGGGATTTCCCGTCCAGCACAACCTCAACTCGAAGATGTCCGGTACAGAGGTTGAGCCGTCAAGCCCGTGCTGTGGGCCGTCTGCTTCTTTGCGCCGAGGGAGCTTTGATAATTCTGAAGTTGTACTGGCTGGGTTGAAACATGACCTTTTCTGTGGCGAAAGAGTGGAAGATGCCCAGTGAAAAGCCCCCTCCAGTTGGAGGGGGCTTTTCACTGGGATTGCGGGGATCAGCGTGCGCCGATCACCATGCTGGCGGCCAGGGCGCGACGTTCCCAGTCGAGGATGGCCTGGGCCAGCACCTGTGAGTCCACAGCGCGGTTGGTGGCCTGGATGCGGGTGTTGTTGCGCTGCACACCAGCGGTGTCAGACCAGTCCCAGCGGCCGTTGGGATTCTTGTCGGTGGGGGTGCCCCAGCCCACGGTGTTGCCCTCGGCGATCACGGTGCTGGTGTCGTTGGGGGTCTTGCAGTAATTGCGCAGGTAGAACCCGGCGTCACTGTCGGCATCGAGCAGGGTGCCGTCATTCAGCTTGCCCATGCCCAGAATGGTGTTGCCGCGGATGCTCTGGTGATGGCCGCCAGCCACGGCGATTCCATAGTTGCTGGTCTCTAGCACGGTGTTGTTCACGGCTTCGGTGTAACCCGAGTCACAGCCGTCGCCCATCATGATGCCGCCGCCGCTGTAGGAAGCATCGGGACGGCCTGAGAACGCACCATTGATCAGGTTGTCGTGAATGCGGATCGGGCTGCTGGCCGTGCCGTTGGAGTTGTAAATGTTGATCACGTCCTCGACATGGCTTTGACGCGCTGTGTTCTCAACACGGTTCCAGGCAATCTCGGCTCCACTGATGTCGCGTACGCCGTTGAATTGCACAAATTGGACTCGGTAAAATTTGTCCTGAAAGCCACCGTTGCCATCGCTATAGCGGCCCTCGATGTCGCGAGCCAGGTTGTTACGGATGATGATTGTCACAGGTAGGCCCTTGTTGCCCTGCCATTTATTCACATAGATGCCTGCCGTCTTTTCCATAAAGTTGTTCTCGATCAGCAAGGAAACAATGCCTTCGGCGTTCAGGAAGCGGCCGGAAATCCGGTCACGGTCGTTGGGATTCAGGCCGTAGCCCTTGCAGTTGCGAACGGTCAGGTTGGCCGAGGTCCACGCAGCGTTGATTAGGTGGCCGCGTCCGGTCAGCTTGCAGTTCTCAATAATCACCGGTTCAGAGGTCTTGACCACAATTACTGGAATCTTGGGATCGTTGCTGACGTACTCGCCGCTGTAGGTGCCGCCCTTGGTGATGACCAGCGGGCCGCTGACCACGGGGGGCGTAGGCACAGGGGCCGGTGCCGGAGTGGTGGGGACAGCGGGGGGTGCCGGGGCGGCGGGAGGCGTCGGAGTCGGGGCAATAGGAACAACAGGAGTGGTGGGCTGAGTACTCACTGCGGGGGGCACCGGCACCGTGCAGCCCTGGAGCGTTGGAGCGGCCCAGTCGGCATGATCGTAATCAAGATTGTCGCCGGCATCGGTGACCACTAGTTTCAGCACCTTGCGGCCCTGGATGTCCACCCTGAGCTTCTTGGTGGTGCTGGCCCCGGTCATCTTCAGGCTGTCGTACAGCTTGACGCCGTCGCCGAACACCTGAAACACCACGCTGCCCCGGTCGCCCACCTCATCATCGATGCCGATATCGGCCAGGAACAGCTTGCACTCGGAACTCAGGTTGAAGGTGATGGAGGAGTTGGCATGCACGCCCAGGCCGGTGGCGTAAGTCTTGCCGTTCAGAGTCAGGGTTTTGCCGTCATTGCTCTTGGCGTCGCCGTTGCTCTGGTTGCGCTCCACAGGACCCCACCCGTTGGTGGCGGCGGCCCACGCACTCTTGCTCATGACATTGTCGCCGGCCAGCAGCGCCTCCTGGGTCAGTCTGGTGCTGGCATCCTCGTCCGTCCAGGAACGGTCCACACCGTCGTACATGCTGCCGTGGTCCGCTGGCTGCCCCACCATGCCGGTCTGCTCTTGGGGTGCGCTGGGGCCAGAGCAGGCCGCCAGAATCAGGGGCGCACACCACACCAGCCAGCGCAGGGGGCGGGCGGACTTGCTGACGGTGGAGGAGGCAGTGGTGGGGGGGATAGGGGACATGAGGGTTCTCCTGGGTGGGCGCTACCGATTCTTGAGCTGCTGGGCGACTCTCGAACACGGGCGGGACTTGGACGGTAGAGGGGTGGTTGACGATGTGCTGGTGAAACACTGGGGGTGGTCCTCTTCTCGGTTGACATCACGCTACAGATTTAACTGAAACTTCATCTATGAAATATCCATGAAATGAACCGGCTGTTTGCCGGGTATCTAACAACAATCGGCCAAATTTGCTTGATTGCTGGGGGTGTGGGGGGAGGGTTAAATACCTTTAACAACGTTGAGTGCGAACTCTGTAAGAGAAATTTTACGGAATTGGAATTCGGTAGATGATTAATTATAAGATCTTTAGAATCACCTGAGTAAGGAAAATGTAAGAGAATAAAATGGTGACCGTATTTATTTTTCGACGATTTATTCAATATCTTGGTAAAAGATAATCTAGTTTGAATTTATTATACATTTCGGATTATTTTCATAGATTTATTTGATTTAGGTCGGAGTATGCAAAAATCCCTTTGCTTGATTATAAAAATGAGATTTCTGAGAAGATGTGAACCTTTCTGACAAGCTGACTGGACGCTCATCCGGAAAGAGTCAATACCGGCTCGATCTGTGACAGATCTGGAAGGGCGGACAAGAGGCTCTGGACATGTTTCGGAAGTGGGACCATGTACAAGTCACGCCACTGAATCCGCGCTGTGGGTACCGAGCCAGTTTTCGCTGAGACACATTTTTTGCGATGGTTTAACGTTCGCGGGACTACCCTCGTCCTGATCGCTCTACTGCTGCCTGGAGGCAGCGCAGGCCAAAACGTCGACGCCCTTAAGGCAGGAGGCGGGTTCTGTGGCGACCAGCCTGTATGCCTCTCCGCTGCCGGGACCGGAACCGGTCTCAGACTCTTCCCTGGCCTTCCCACACAAAGGAACTCATTTCTGATGTCCAAAGCCCACCCTGTTGCCCTGCTGTCCCCGTCTCGCCTGCCTGTGCTGGGCCTCGTTCTGACCGGACTGCTGGCCGCCTGCGGTCCCCAGGCGTCCAAAGATCCACCACTGCCGCCGCCTGACCCGGCCACCAACGCAAAAATCAACTTTCAGCCTGCCGGCGCGGCAGTGCCCACCGGTTACACCGCCGACACCGGCGCGGCCTACAGCGACGCCCGTGGGTACGGTTGGGTGGCCCAGTCGGACCGTGCGCCACTAAACGTCTCGGTCAACGCCCGCGTGTACGAGGCACAGCCTGTGGACCCGCGCCTGAAGTCATTCATTCATATGCAGTACAACGCGAACACCACCACCCCGGCCGTGCGGACACCCGCAGCCTGGGAGTACGCAATTCCTGACGGGACGTACACCGTGACCGTCAGCACCGGCGATGCCAGCGCCAATCTGGACAGCACCCACGCCCTGAACATCGAGGGCCAGAAGGCCGTCCTGCCCTACAAACCGGCGGATACCAACAAGTTCCGCTCCGTGACCCTGCGCGTGCCGGTCAGCGACGGCCGCCTGACCATCGACGCCATCGGCGGCACCAACACCAAGATCAATTACGTGACCATTGCGCCCGGCAACCGCCCCAGCGTGCGCGAGACAAACCCGGAGAACGGGCAAACCATGGTGGACCCCAGGGGGGCCGTGACGGCTGACCTGAATCTGCCGGCCAGTTCCGTTGACTCGTCCACCCTGACGCAGGCGGTTTCACTGGCGGGGCCGGACGGCAAGCCGGTGCCGGCCATCGTCAACACGTCGGGTGGGGGGGACATTGTGGTGCTCAAGCCCAATGCAGACCTTCAGCCCTTCACGACCTACACCTTTACCATTACCTCAGCGCTTAAGGACGGGGCGGGCAACGCCTTCTTGCCCTTCAGCACCAGCTTCGTGACGGGTCCGATGGCCGGCAACGGTGGCCCGGTGGCCTTCGAGCAGGTGCCGCAGGCCAATGTACCCTCCGGCGCGTACACCTCCGTGCAGATCGGCCCGGACAACATGCTGTACGCGGCCACGCTGACCGGGGAGATCCGGCGTTTTGCGATGGGGGCCGACGGCACGCTGGGCGTACCGCAGACCATCACTTCTGTTCGGACGGCCAATGGTGGTGCTCCGCGCACCATCATCGGCCTGACGTTTGATCCGTCCAGCACGGCGGATAATCTGGTGCTGTGGATCAGCAACAACGTCATCTACACGGGCCAGCCGGTGGATGACTGGACCGGCAAGATCACGCGCCTGAGCGGCCCCAATCTGGAAAAGGTTCAGGATTACGTGGTGGGCCTGCCACGCTCAGTGCGCGATCACCTAACCAACTCAATCTCTTTCAAACCGGGTGAGCCGGGAGCCCTGTACGTCTTGCAGGGCAGTAACTCCTCAACCGGGGCGCCCGACAGCCAGTGGGGCATGCGGCCCGAGCGGCTGCTGACTGGGGCGCTGCTGCGGGTAGATCTGAATAAGATCACAGCGGGTTCGCCGGTGAACGTCAAGACCGAAGACGGCGGCAACTACAACCCCTACGCGTTCGGCGCCCCGGTCACGTTGTACGCCACCGGCATCCGCAACGCCTACGACATGGTGTGGCACACCAACGGCTCGCTGTATGTCCCGGCCAACGGCGGGGCAGCGGGCGGCAACACGCCCAGCGTGCCCAGCCCGCTGCCCGCAAGCTGCGCCAACCGGCCCGACGGCAGCTACAAGGGTCCTGTCGTCAACGGCAAGAACGGCATGCTCAAGCAGAAGGACTTCCTGTTCAACGTCAAACAGAACAAGTACTACGGCCACCCCAACCCGGCGCGCTGCGAATGGGTCCTGAACGGCGGCAACCCCACGGCGGGTGTTGACCCTGCCGAAGTGATCGATTACCCCGCAGGTACGCTGCCTGACCCCAACTGGGGCGGTGTCGCCTATGACTTTGGCGAGAACCAGTCGCCCAACGGCGTGATCGAGGAATACACCCTGCCCGGCAACTCGCTGCTCAAGAACCGCCTGCTGGTGGTGCGCTACAGCCGGGGCAAGGACATCATCGTCCTCAAGCCCGGCCCCGACGGGAAGATCGTGGCCAGCGAAACCCTGGAAAACGTGCCGGGACTGACCAACTTTAATCCCAGCCCGCTGGACCTGACCCAGAACCGCAGCAACGGCCACCTGTACGTGGCGCAGCTGAATGAAACCAACGGCCAGGGCACCATCACGCTGGTCAGGCCCAAGTAAGCGGGTTCAGACAGGCTTTCGCTCAGATCTCCCTTCCCACCCAGTCTGTGTTTCAGGCGGCGCGTGGAGGTCCGGTTCACTCCGGCCTCCCGCGCCGCCCCTGTCTGTTGCTGTCTCTCAAGCCTTTGCCCCGGAGGTCTGTCATGAACATCCCCGCCTTGTTGACCCTGGCCCTGTTGTGGGGACAGGGTCTGCCCGCCTCTGCTGCGGCCGCCCCGGCTGCCGCCCACCGGCCGTCCATGCAGAGGGCCACGCTTCAGGCCCCGGCCACCCTGCCCGAACAGCGGCCCAGCCGCAACTTGCAGGTGAGCAGCAGCTACGCCGGCGCCTTGGCCTTTAGCCCGGACGGTTGGTGGCTGGTCACCGGCAGCGGCGAGGGGATAATCCAGTGGTGGCCTGCGGTGGCCCGTCCCAACGTCCAGACGCGCGGCCCCAGCCTGCGTCTGCCGGGGGCCGTCACGGCGCTGGCCTTCAATTCCGGTGGGGACCGGCTGGCCGCCATCGGCGGTGATGGGCGCGTGCGGGTGTGGGCCCTTCCCGGCCGCGTTCTGCTGCACACGCTGGACCCGCAGACCTATTACGTCACGGCGCTGGCCTTCAGCCCGGACGGCCAGATGCTGGCGACGGCGGGCGGCGACAACACCCGGCAACCGGGTTCCGGCAACAGCGTCCGGCTGTGGGACCTGGACAATGGGCGCGTGCAGGGCACCCTGCGCGGTCACGCCGATGTGGTGACCGCGCTAGCCTTTGACCCCACGGGCCGGACCCTGGTGACCGGCAGCCGGGACCGCACGGTGCGGCTGTGGGACGTGGCCGGGCGCCTGCCGCTGCGGACGCTGGGGCAGCACGGGGATGACGTGAGCGCCGTGGCCTTCAGCCCGGACGGCCAGACAGTGGCCAGCGGCAGCCAGGACACCAGCGCCCGGCTGTGGGCGGTGCAGGACGGACGAGTGCGGGGCGAGTTGCGTGCCCCGGGCGGCGCGGTCCATGCCCTGGCCTTCTCCCCGGACGGTCAGCAGCTACTGACAGGGGCACAAGATGGGCGGACGTGGCTATGGAACGTGCAGGGCAGGACGCTGGTTTCTATCCTGGGCCGCCACAACGACCCTGTGCGGTCGCTGGCCTTCAGTCCGGACGGGCGGACCGCCGCCGCCGCTGGGGGCCGGGACCGCCGTGTGCTGTTGTGGTCACTGGCGCCCAGCCTGCGCTGAGCAGGGCGGCTGGCGTGCTCCCTGTCTTTCAGAGGCCACAGGAGCGCCTGACCCGTTAACGTTGCTGTATCGCCCTGCAGCGCAGGATCCGGGTTCCAGAGGCCCGCGGAGACGTTCTGCCGCGTCGCCCGGAATTCAGGAGAGGTCAGGAACCGTGATGAAACGACGCGCCACCGCAAAACCCATGCTGCTCGGCGCCGCGCTGCTGCTGTGCAGTTGTTCGGCGTTGCCCCCTGGGGGAGCCCTGGCCCTCGGCACGACCCAGACCACGTCCCAGCAGGCCATCCGGCCCAGCTTTGCGGCGCGGGATACGGCCGCGCAGGCTGACGGCCGGACCGTGGTGTTCGGCCACAGGGGTGCCGATTACGTCATGGCGCGTTATCTGGCGGGTGGACAGCCTGATCCCAGCTTCGGCGGTTCAGGCGAGGTGCGGCTGCCCCGGACGGCTCCGGGCGGCGCAGCTGAGATCTTTCGGCTGACCGTGCAGGCCGGCGGCGGGCTGCTGGCGCTGGGCGGCACCACCGTGCTGCGGGTGCTGCCGGACGGGCGCCCCGATCCTGCCTTCGGGCAGGGCGGCCGGGTCACTGCCGCCCTGCCCGCCGCTCCCCAGGCGCTGGCGGCCCTGCCGGACGGCCGCGTGCTGGTGGCCGGCGGCACCCGCGCCCTGTCGCCGGACCCGGCTGCTCCCGCCTCGGCCCTGGTGCTGACGCGGCTGTTGCCGGGCGGCGCCCCGGACCCTGGGTTCGGCGTGGGCGGTCAGGTGGTCACCGCGCTGGACGCCTCGGCCTCGGCCTTCAGCGTGTGGCCGCTGGCGGACGGCGGCGCGCTGGTCGGCGGCACGGCGCTGTCGTTTGAGGGCGGCACCTACAGCCGCTGGGTGGTGGTGCGCTACACCGCAGGCGGCGCCCTGGACCCGGCCTTCGGTGACGGCGGCGTGGCAACGGTGCGCGGGGACCGTTTTGCCGCCACCCGGCCCAGCAGCCTGGCCGTGGACGCCTCGGGCCGGGTGCTGTCTGCCGGCCACCTGAGCAGCGGCGTCTGCACGCTGGACCGGCTGCTGCCTTCCGGCCAGCGCGATCCGGCCTGGGCCTACGAGGCCGCCAGCGAGCTGCGCGTTCTACCGGACGGCAACGCGGTGGGCGGCGCGGGTGCCGGCACCCCGGACGTCTCGCTGGCCCTGTTGCCCGGCGGCGGGGCGGCGCTGGGCGGCTGCGCGCAGTTTACCCCCGACGCCTCGGGGCAGGATCAGGTTCAGCCGGTGCTGGCCCGCCTGGGGCCGGATGGCAGCCCGGACCTCACCCTCGGCAGTCAGGGCTTCCAGACTGTGCCCGACAGTGCCCGCGCCAGCACCACCCCCGGCGGAGGTCTGCTGGTGGGCCTCGACCCGGTGTCCGAAATTGACCCGTGAGATGCGTCGGCGCCTGACCACCCACGCCGCAGGCACTGAGCTCACGCCCCGTTCCGCCCCTTGTGCAGACCAGACGACCAGACCCCGGCGCGACTCTGTCGCCGGGCCTTGTGTTGCAGCGCCCCAGCAACGATTCAGGAGTCACCCATGAACCCACCCCACCCTCCCATTTTCCGTTCCCCACGCCGTCACAGCCGTGGCCGCTGGACGCTGGCCGCGCTGCTGGCCCTCACCACCAGCTGTGCCCAGCTTCCGGGCGTTGGGGCCAGTCCGACGCCTGACCCGGCCCCCACCCTGACCCTCAGCGCCCAGCCTGACGCCCTGGTGTTCAGTGGCACGGCGGACGGCAGCGGGGCCGGGGCCAGCGTGACCCGGACCGTGACCTTGAGCAACAACAGCGGCGCGCCGGTCCAGCTCAGGAACGTGCTGTTTGACGGGGCGTCGGCGGCCTTCGGGCTGGTGTCGCCGCCCAGCTTTCCGCGGACCCTGGGGGCGGGCCAGAGCCTGAATCTGAATGTTCGCATGTTGCCGGGCAGCCCAACCGGGGTGCTGCGTGCCACGCTGAGCGCCGTGGGGGACGCTGCGCCCATCGTGGCCGTGCCGCTGGCCGGCCTGCGCGCCGCTGGCCTGGAAGGCAACAAGGAGCCCGCGCTGGCGCAGATCGTGGACACCCTGGACTACCGGATCGATGTGGGCGGCAGCGGGCTGATTCTCAGCACTGGCCCTGGCCTCATCGGCGAGGAGGTGGCCGCTCCCCTGTTCGAACGCGCCTCGGCCGCGCCCGTGACCCTGCGCCCGGTGGCCCGCTACTCGCCGGACGGCCCCTCGGTCTACGGCAGCTTCGTCCTGAACGGCGGCGCGGCTCAGACCCAGCCGTTGGGCACCATGGCCGCCGGCGGCCACCAGACCCTCAACCCACCGCTGACCGCCGGCAGCCGCACCACCTTCGATCCGGGCAGCCAGCCGTTCGGCATCTACCTGGCCCCCAACAGCTACGCCGCGCAGGACACCTTCACCCTGGACCGCCTGAACACCGGGCGCGTCCGCCACGCGGTGCGCACCTACCCGCTGCGCAACCGCGCCGGACAGACGGTGGCGAACAGCTACCTGCTGGGCTTCGAGCCGTCCGAGAACGGCGACTACCAGGACGTCGTGTTCGTGCTGGAAAACGTCCGTCCTGTGGCTGACCGCTAGGGGCCAACAGGGCTAGGGGCGGGCCACCAACTGGTGGCCCGCCCTTCCCTGTGCCTGGTGCTGCGTCTAGAACATACGGGGATTCGGCGGGATGTCCAGCGTGTTTCCGGCATCGGTCTCGTCAGCCCAGACCTTCATATGGGTCAGGCGGGCGCTGCCGAAGGTGGTGGAAAAGGCCACGTCGCTGGCGTCGCGGCCCTGCGCGATCAGCACGCGGCCCGCACGCGGCTTGTTGTGGCGGGCGTCGAAGGTGCGCCACTGGCCATCGAGATAGGCCTCGAACCACGCGTGGAAGTCCATCGGCACGGGGTCCGGCACGATGTCGATGTCGGGCATATAGCCGCAGACATAGCGTGCCGGAATATTCAGCGCCCGGCAGAAGGCCACGCCCATGTGTGCGAAGTCACGGCACACCGCGCGGCGGCTATCCAGCGCCTGCTTGGCTGACGTGGTGCTGTTGGAGCCGTAGCCGTAGGCGCACTCGTCAAACAGGAAATCGCTGATGGCCTGCACCTGCGCCCACCCGCCCGAGATGTGTCCGAAGCGGTCCCAGGCCTCGGCGCTGATCACGTCGCTGTCGACGTAGCGGCTGGGCAGCAGGTACTGGATGGTCTCGTCGGGCAGGTGCTCCACCATGGTCTTTTTCAGGTGCGGCAGCACCGGATCGGGGTTGCGCGTGATCTCCGCGATCAGGTCATGCCCGATGGTGAAGGTGCCGGGCTGCGCCACCGTGCGCCACACCACGTTGCCGTGGCTGTCGGTGTAGGTGTGGATACCCGAGGCCGCGCCCAGCGGGCGGGCGTCGATGATGCGCTGGCGGGTGCCGGTGGGTTCCAGGCGATCTCCCGGCTGCACCACGAACAGCATCGGGGTGGGATAGGGCACTTCAAAGGTGAGCGAGAAGCCTGCGCGCACCCGGACGGGGCGTTCGAAAACGGCAGAGTCCGCGGTTCTGTGGGTGTGTGGGGCGCTGCCTTGCTGTGTCATTCACCGTAGTCTGAGGCTTTTTTGAAAAGCGAATGTGTGAAGTCTACGCAGTGCGCCTGCAAATCCTGAACACCGCCGGGCGCGTTAGCCTGCGGGGTATGAACCGCCTTGCCGAGGAATCCAGTCCCTACCTGCGCCAGCATGCCGACAACCCGGTGGAGTGGTGGCCCTGGGGCGAGGCCGCGTTTGCCCAGGCGCGGGCGCGTGGCGTGCCGCTGCTGCTGTCGGTGGGCTACTCCACCTGCCACTGGTGCCATGTCATGGCCCATGAGAGCTTTGAGGACGCGGCCACAGCCGCCTACATGAATGAACATTTCGTCAACGTCAAGGTGGACCGCGAGGAGCGTCCCGACGTGGACGCCGTGTACATGGCTGCCACCCAGGCCATGACCGGACAGGGCGGCTGGCCCATGACGGTGTTCCTGACCCCCGACGCCGAGCCGTTCTACGCCGGTACCTACTTTCCGCCGCGCGACGGCCACGGCCTGCCCAGCTTCATGCGGGTGATGGGCAGCGTGGTTCATGCCTGGACCGGGGACCGCGAGAAGATTATTGCCAACGCCCAGGCCCTCACCGCCCACGTGCGCGAGGCCGGCCGGCCGCGCCCGGTGGAGGGGGAACTGCGCGCCGACGTTCTCGACTCCGGGCTGGAACGCGCTGTGGCGAACCTGCGCCGCGTGTACGATGACGTGCAGGGCGGCTTTGGCGGGGCGCCCAGGTTTCCGGCACCCACCACCCTCGACTTTCTGCTGACCCGCCCGGAGGGGCGCAGCATGGCGCTGCATACCCTGCGGCAGATGGCCCGCGGCGGCCTCACCGATCAGCTGGGCGGGGGCTTTCACCGCTACAGCGTGGACGCGGAATGGCGCGTGCCGCATTTCGAGAAGATGCTGTACGACAATGCCCAGCTTGTGCGCACCCTGCTGCGTGCCTACCAGGTCAGCGGCGACGCCGAATTCGCCCGGCTGGCCCGCACCACCCTGAGCTACCTGGAGCGCGAGATGCTGCACGGGGGCGGCGGCTTTTTCAGTGCCCAGGACGCCGACACGGGCGGCGTGGAAGGGCTGACCTTCACCTGGACCCCGGACGAGGTCCGCGCCGTGCTGGGCGAGGGCGAGGACGCCGCGCTGCTCATGGCGCATCTGGGCATCACCGACGGGGGCAACTTTCTCGATCCCCACCGGCCCGAACACGGGCGGCGTTCGGTGCCGTTCGTGGCCCATTCAGTGGCCGAACTGGCCGCCCTGCACGGCGACAGCGAGGACCGCATCGGCATGCGGCTGGAAGGCCTGAAAAACCGGCTGCACGCCGCCCGCCAGACCCGCGAGCAGCCCGGCACCGACGACAAGGTGCTGACCTCCTGGAACGGGCTGGCCCTGGCCGCCTTTGCCGACGCGGCCCGTATCCTGCAGGAGCCGCCCTCTTTAAGGGAACACTACCTGGAGGTGGCCCGCCGCAACGCCGACTTTATCCGCACCGAACTGCGGCTGCCGGACGGCACGCTGCGCCACGTCTGGGGCGAGGGTGGGGCGAAGGTGGAGGGCCTCCTTGAAGACCACGCCCTATACGGTCTCGGACTGGTGGCGCTGTTCCAGGCGGGCGGCGACGTGGCCCATCTGGAGTGGGCGCGCGAGCTGTGGGACACGGTCCGGCGCGATTTCTGGAACGAGGACGCGGGGGTGTTCATGGCCTCTGGCGGACGGGCCGAGACGTTGCTGACCCGGCAGGCCCCCGGTTTCGACAGCGCCGTGCTCAGCGACAACGCGGCGGCAGCGTTGCTGGCGCTGTGGATGGACCGCTACTTCGCCGAGCCGGATGCCGAGGCGCTGGCCCGCCGCACCGTCCAGAGTTTCCAGGCCGACATGCTGGCGGCCAGCGGAGGCTTCGGCGGGTTGTGGCAGGCGGCGGCTTTCCTGGCCGCGCCGCATTCCGAGGTGGCGATTATCGGCACGCCCGAGGAGCGCCGCCCACTGGAAGAGGTAGCCGCAGGGGTGTTCCTGCCGTTCACGGCGCTGGCTTTCACGGGGGAGGGCGGTGATCTTCCCGTGCTGCAGGACCGTCCCGGCGGCATGGGCTACGTCTGTCGCAACCGCGCCTGTGGGTTGCCCACGCGCGACGCGGCGCAGTTCCGGCGGCAGCTGGAAGGGCTGGCAGCAGGTAAGGGCTGAGCCCCTTCCCCGTGTTCCAATACAGTTCAGAAGCGGCTGGGTCCACCGTCCTGCTGCTCACTGCGCGCTCCATCGACGGGATCGCCGGTTTCCTGCAGGGTGATCAGCTCGTTTTCACGCACAAAGGCCTCCATGAAGCGGCGCATCAGCATCATCTGGCTGCGGTGGGCCTTGAGGGCCTCGAGCTTCAGGATCTGATCCTGCTGTTCCAGATCGGCCCGCTGCCAAGCCAGATGAAAGCCGCGCGGCGAGATCAGCAGTGGGAAGGTCATGTGGAGCCCCTTGGGGACCGGCCATTCCACGCCGCCGTGCACGATCCAGTAACGCGCCCGTGAACTCCAGCCGCGTTGCCTGAGCAGGTGCTGGGTGAACAGGCTGGTGGCGATATGGTCCCTGTGGGCGTCGCTGCTGGAGGGCAGCAGCACCAGGTCCGGCTGCACGCGGTCCAGCACGTCACCCAGATCACGGCTCAAGTTGGACGCGGTGTAGAGCGCGCCGGGTGACAGGGCGCGGGCATAGGGAACGTGGACCGCGCCGGTGTGGGGAGAGCGTACTGGACCGGGAGTGTTCCACATCTTCAGAAGCGCTCCGTCCGGGTAGCCCAGGAAGCTGAGGTGGGTGGCCGGGATGCCCAGCGTGGCGGCGGCAGCGGCGGCCTCGTCCATGCGGCGGCGGCCCAGCTTCTGGGTGGCGGTCCGGCGCGGTCGCAGGGTGCGGTCCAGCAGGGCGCTGTTCAGCTCGAAGCCGTCGCCGCTGGTGACCCAGACCACAGACACCTGGGCGCCTGCCCGCACGGCCCCGGCAATGATTCCCCCACAACACAGGCTCTCGTCGTCTGGATGGGGACTGACCACCAGGACACTCTGTCCGGCGCGAATGGGGGGCAGGGTCGGCAGCGCGTACACGGCGGCTGTGGCGCGTGGGTACAGCAGGGTCAGGGCCGAGCGGGCGTTAATGGCGTAGGCCAGACCCAGCGACACCAGCAGCGCCAGCCCCAGCACCCAGTCGCGCCGCCGCTTGCCAAACCGCCGCCGATTCCCCTGGCTGCGCATGTCGCGGGCCTAGCGGGTCAGTTCCTGCACCCCGTCCGGCGAGGCGACAAAGGCCCGCTCGGCCATGCCCAGAAACAGCCCCGTCTCCACCACGCCCAGCGTTCCCTTCAGCTCGCGCTCCAGCGCGGCGAGATCACCCCCGGGGCGCACCTGTGCGTCGTAGATGTAGTTGCCGTTGTCGGTGACGTAGGGCTGCGCGCCGGGCTGCCGCAGGCGTCCGCCGGGCACGATCTGCCGCAGCCGTTCGATGGTGCTCAGGAAGCCGAAGCGGGCGATTTCGATGGGCAGCGGGGCCTTCTCGCCAATCTGGTTCACCAGTTTGCTGTGGTCCGCAATGATGATCAGCCGCCGCGCCTGCACCTCGGTCAGCTTCTCGCGCAGCAGGGCGCCGCCCAGGCCCTTGATCAGGTCGAGGTTGGGGGCGATCTCGTCCGCACCGTCAATGGCAATGTCCAGCGGGCGCGGGTCCAGGGCTTGCACGGTGAGCCCCACCTCGCGCGCCAGAGCGTCGCTGGCCTCGCTGGTGGCCACCCCCACAATCCCGGTGAGTTCCCCGCTGTGCACCTTGCGTCCGATTTCCTCGATGGCGTACTTCGCCGTGCTGCCGGTGCCCAGGCCCACCCGCATGCCGCTCTCGATCAGGGCGACGGCGCGCAGGGCAGCCTCTTTTTTAAGAGCCTCCAGGTCAGCCACGCGCGGTCTGGTCCTTTTCAATGGCCGCCGCCACCGCGTCTGCGTGTCCGTCCACCGAGACGGCCAGCCAGCTCTTGACCAGTTTGCCGTCCGGGCCGATTAAAAAGGTCTGACGTTTGATGCCCTCGGTGACCTTGCCGTACAGGTTCTTGGGTCCAAATGAACCGATGGACTTCAGGAAGGCGGCGTCCGGGTCACTCAGCAGCGGAAACGGCAGGCTGTGCTTCTCGGCGAACTGGGCATGGCTGTCCGCGTCGTCGGCGCTGACGCCCACGATGGCGGCGCCCAGCGCCCTGAGCGGCGCGCTGTCACGGAAATCACACGCCTCCCTGGTGCAGCCGGGGGTGTCATCCTTGGGGTACACGTACAGCACCAGATACCGGCCCGCGTAGTTGTTCAGGCCGTGCGCCTGCCCGGAGGCGTCCTGGAGGGTGAAGGCCGGAAACGTTTCGCCGGTCTGGGGAGCAGAGGTGGAGTCCGTCATGGCCCCAGGGTAACGCGGCGGCAGGCCAGGGGGAAACCGGCACACAAAAAGCCCCTGCACAGTCAAGGAGCGCAGGGGAGCGGGGGGTAAGTTGAAGTGCGCCCGGCGGAATAGCGTCAGATCGAGACGCGTCCGGGGAGCGTGTTGGGCTCCTCAGGTTCCTCGAACCCGATGTCGGGGTTGCCGGGGCTGTCCTGCACCACGCCAGGGTCCTGCTCGTAGCGTTCCGGAATCTTGCGCAGGCTCTCGGCGTCGCTGTGGTGTTCGGGCATCTCGTCGAAGTGTTCATCGCTGGTGTGTCCGGTCATGGGTCCAGGCTAGGCGGCGTCGGCGCGGGCCGGGTGTGGCAACGCCCAAGACAGCTTCAGTTCGGTCCTGTGCTGCAGGCCGGGGGCGGCGGTTTACACTGGCCCACACATGAACCCCCTGGCGACACTCCTGACGCTTACGCTGGCTGCCTCGGCAGCGGCGCAGACCCTTCCTGCCTCCCTGTATGTTGCCCCACTCGCGGCGCTGACGCAGACCGCTCCCGCCGCACAGGCGGCGGCCCAGCCGATTCCCAAGAACGTGCTGCGCGTGCGTTACCTGCGCCCCGATGGCCGGTACGACGGCTGGGGCCTGCACGTCTGGGAGGGCGCCGCCAACCCTACCGAATGGGCCGCGCCGCTGAAATACACAGGCGTGGACGCGGGCGGCGCGTACTGGGACGTGCCGCTGAAGGACGGCGCGGCCAAAGTCGGTTTTATCGTTCACAAGGGCGACGAGAAGGACCCCGGTGCGGATTTCTTTGCCGAGCCCGCCAGGGGCCGTGAGGTGCTGGTCCGCAGCGGCAAGGCTGACTTCGCCTACGTGGCGCAGGAGACCCCTGTGCCCCCCAACACCGCCCGCATCAATTATTACCGCCCGGACGGCAAATACGAAGGCTGGGGCCTGCATGTGTGGGAGGACACCACCAAGCCCACCGAGTGGGCCGCGCCGCTGAACCAGACAGGAAAAAATGACTTCGGCGTGTACTGGGACGTGCCGATGAAACCCGACTGGAAGAAACTGAATTTTATCGTCCACAAGGGCGACGAGAAGGACCCTGGCCCCGACATGTCCCTGACTGCGGAGAAGGGCAATCAGGCGTGGATGGTCAGCGGCAACGCGGCCGTCAACACCACCCGGCCCGACACCAGCGTGCGGCAGACGGGTGACCTGAGGAAGCAGGGGGCGATCATGCTGGGGCGGGACACCCTGGCCGTCAAGCCGGGCTTCGCGCAGCCGGGCGCCCTGCTGACCCTGCACGCCGCGCCCGACGCCTCGCTGAAGCTGACCCCGGCGGGCGTGGACGGCGGCACGACGCTCACGCTGGAGGCGGTGGCGGGCGGCCTGACCCCGGCCCTGAAGGCCCGGGTGCCGTACCTGGCGAACTACACGCTGCTGCGGGTGCGCGCCGAGGACCGGGGCAGGATCGAGGCGGCGCTCAGGGGTCAGCTTGCCGTGTCGGCGGTGATGCCGGACGGCACTGTGCTGGACGCGACCGGCGTGCAGACGGCCTGGGCGCTGGATGACCTGTACGCCTACAGCGGGCCGCTGGGCGTGGCCTGGGCCGGCGGCAAGCCCACTGTGCGCGTCTGGGCGCCCACGGCGCAGGACGTGAAGCTGCGGCTGAGCGACGCGGACGGCAGGAACGAGAAGACGGTGGCCATGACCCGCGACGCCAGGGGCGTGTGGACGGCGGCGGGCGACGCCAGTTGGAAGGGGCGCGCCTACCTGTTTGAAACGAAGGTCTTTGCGCCCACGACGGGAAAAATTGAGACCAATCTCGTGACCGATCCGTATTCCGTGGGCCTGACGCTGAACAGCACGCGCAGCCTCCTGATCGATCTGAACGACGCCGCCCAGAAGCCCGCCGGGTGGGACGCCCTCAAGAAGCCTGCGCTGCGCTCCGTGAACGACCTGAGTTTCTATGAACTGCACCTGCGCGATTTCAGCGCCGCCGATGCGACGGTTCCGGCAGCGCAGCGCGGCACATATCTGGCCTTTTCCCAGAGCGGCAGCAACGGCATGAAACACCTCAAGGCACTGGCCGACGCGGGCCTCAAGGCCGTTCACCTGCTGCCCACCTTCGATATCGCCACCATCAACGAGGACAAATCGCAGTGGAAGTCACCGGGTGATCTGGGCAAATTTCCCTCCAACAGCGACGGGCAGCAGAAGGCCGTGACCGCGGTCAAGGACGCCGACGCCTACAACTGGGGCTACGATCCCTACCACTACATGGTGCCGGAGGGCAGTTACGCTGTGAAGGCGGACGAGCGCACCCGGGAGTACCGCCAGATGGTCATGGCGCTGAACGCCGCCGGGTTGCGGGTGGTGCAGGACGTGGTGTTCAACCACACCAACGCGGCGGGGCAGGCCGAGCGAAGCGTGCTGGACAAAATTGTGCCCGGCTATTACCACCGCCTGAACGTGGACGGCGCGGTGGAGAACAGCACCTGCTGCTCGAACACCGCCACCGAACACCCCATGATGCGGCGGTTGATGATCGACACGCTGGTGCTGACCGCAAAAGCCTACAAGGTGGACGGCTTCCGGTTCGACCTGATGGGCCACCACATGGTGGAGGACATGAAAGCGGCGCGGGCGGCGCTGGACGCCCTGACCCTGCAGGACGACGGCGTGAACGGCAAGCAGATCTACCTGTACGGCGAGGGCTGGGACTTTGGCGAGGTGCAGGGCGGCAAGCGCGGCCTGAATGCCACCCAGATCAACATGTTCGGGCAGGGCATCGGCACTTTCAATGACCGCATTCGCGACGCGGTGCGCGGCGGCAACCCCTTTGGCGGCCTGCAGGAGCAGGGCTTCGCCACCGGACTGGTGGGCCTGCCCAATGGACAGCCGGGCAACACCGATATGGCCAGGCTGCTTCAGCTTTCTGACCTGATCCGGGTAGGACTGACCGGCAACCTGCGCGATTACAAATTCACGAACGCGGCTGGGCAAACGGTGACGGGCGCGGGCGTCAGGTACGGTGATGCGCCCGCCGGCTACGCGGCCAGCCCGCGTGAGACCATCAACTACGCCAGCGCGCACGACAACCAGACCCTGTTCGACGCGGTGCTGCTTAAGGCCCCGCAAAACGCCACAGGGGCGCAGCGCACGCGCATGCAGAACCTCGCCAACAGCATCATTCTGCTGGGCCAGGGGCTGCCGTTCAGCACCT
The DNA here is from genome assembly GCF_014647055.1 of Deinococcus aerolatus. Taxonomy (NCBI): domain Bacteria; kingdom Thermotogati; phylum Deinococcota; class Deinococci; order Deinococcales; family Deinococcaceae; genus Deinococcus; species Deinococcus aerolatus. The sequence continues at coordinate 17,753 of NZ_BMOL01000008.1, forward strand.
CGGGCGACGACCTGTTGCGCTCCAAGAGCTTCGATACCGACAGCTACAACAGCGGCGACTGGTTCAATACGATTGACTGGACCGGTCAGACCAACGGCTTTGGCCGTGGCCTGCCGCCCGCCGAGAAGAACGGGGACAATTGGAACCTGTATCGCCCGATTCTGGGCACCGCGGCCCTCAAACCCAGCCCAGCCGATATCCAGCGGGCCTTCGACGCCTACCGCGATTTCCTGCGGGTGCGCTATTCCTCGGAGCTGTTCCGCATGGGCACGGCGGCCCAGGTGCAGCAGGGCCTGACCTTCCTGAACACTGGCTCCAAGCAGATTCCCGGCGTGATCGCCATGAAGCTCAGCGGGGCGGTGGGTGCCACCAACCCCTACAAAAACATTGTGGTGGTCTTCAACGGTAGCGGCAAGCCCGTGACCGTGACCGACGCGAAACTGGCGGGTCTGAAGCTGGGGCTGCACCCCGCCCTGGCTGCCAGCACCGATGCCATCGTCAAGACCAGCAAATACGCCGGGAACGGCGTGACCGTGCCAGGCCTGACGACGGCGGTGTTCGTCGGCAAGTGAGCCAGCACCAAGGAGTCTGAAGCCGCTGCTGGAGGCGGACGTGAACGTGCTGGCCGAGGGAAGCGGTCATTCGGCACCTATGGCGTTTCGGAGATTGAGGCGTTGTTGCCCGTGGCCGACGCGGTGGTGGTCCACTGCCAGACCCTGCGCGAGACCAGCCATGCCCGCTTTCGCGCCCGTGCTGGAGCGGACCGCCACCCGGCCCACCGCGACGCCGAGCTTCTTCAGGATCTGCGGGACAATCCTTCGCGCTGGGCGCATTTCGAGCGGCCGGTGGCGCTGGACCTCCCGGTACTGATCGTGGACACCGAACACGGCTATCGGCCCGAACAGGAGGACATTCTGAACTTTGTCCGCAGGCGCGGACAGCGCTAATCAGTGACACATAGGGCTGTCTGACGCTGCGGCGGTGGAGAGTCCACCACATGAAGGCCAGCTCAGGAAAGTGGCAAACGCAAATCAGCCTCTGCCCCTTTAAATGAGAAATCTGAGGGAAGGCGGCACAAAGTCCTGTCCCTCTCTGGCATTAGCCTTGCTTTTGTATCCAGAACCCCGAAATACACTCGGTGCCGTTCCCACATCCTATTGATGTTCCTCCGGAGGTTTTCCATGAAAGTAACCACCCTGACCCGTTCCACCCTGGCCGTGCTGGCCGCTTCGCTGCTGGCTGCCGCCTCGGCCAAGCCCATCGTGGTGGGTAGCAAACTCGACCCCGAGGCACAGATACTGGGCCAGATGATCCTGCTGACCCTCAAGAACGCGGGCCTGGACACCACCGACCGGACCAACCTGGGCGACACTGGCGTGAACCGCAAGGCGATTCTGGCCGGCGAAATCGACGTGTACCCCGAATACACCGGCAACGCGGTCTACCTGTTCCCGGCGTCCAAGATCACGCCCAAGCAGGCAGGCAATCCCGGGACCATCTACGGGCTGGCGCGGCAGCTGGACAGCAAGAATGGCATCACTTGGCTCAAGCCGGCCAACGTGAACAATACCTGGGTGATCTCGGTGCCGCAGAAACTGGCGACGGCCGAGAAACTCAAGAGCGTGGCGGATCTGGCGAAGTACGTCAACAAGGGCGGCAAGTTCAAGATCGCGGGCAGCCCCGAGTACTTCAACCGTCCCGATACCTTCCCGGCCTTCGAGGCGGCCTACGGCTTCAAGCTCAAGCCCGATCAGAAGCTGGTGCTGGCCGGCGCGACGCCCCCACAGGCGCAGCAGGCCGCCAGCAACGGCACCAACGGCGTGAACGCGGCGATGGCCTACGGCACTGACGGCACCCTGGCCGCCCTGAACATGGTGGCACTGACCGATCCCAAGGGCGCGCAGTTCGTGTACCAGCCCGCGCCGATCATCCGCACCAGCACGCTGAAGGACAACCCGCAGGTGGAAGCCGCGCTGAACAAAGTGTTCGCCACCCTGACCGCCGGCACCCTGCAGGGCCTGAATGCCAAGGTGGCGCTGGAAGGCCGCACCCCGCAGGCCGTGGCGCAGGAATACCTGAAGTCCAAGAACCTGATCAAGTAACGCTGCGTGGACAGTGGGGCGGGCGGTGCCAGAGGAAAGGGCACCGCCCGCCTGATTTTTGGTCCCCACCCTTGCTCAACAAACTGTAAAGCGCACCGGAGGCCATAGCGGCTGGCCCTCCGGAATGATGGGACTGTTTTCCCGCCTGTTGCCACTCTCTTTGCCCGGAGGACACTGCTCCTGACCATGCTGACCGTATGACCACCTCCACCCGTGTCCCCGTGCCGTCGGAGGTCAGGCCGCGCCGATGGTCGGCCGCGCCGGACGTGCAGCTGATTTTCGGGCTGGGCGGCGTGCTGATGCTAGCCGCGTGTTTTCTGCCGTGGGCGCTGCTGCGGCCCAACCGGCTGGCAGCAGGCGTGTACCTGGGCCTGCCTGCCGTGTGGATGGTGGCAGGGGCGCTGCTCGCGCTGGCCGTTCCGCTGTCGGCCCGGTTTCTGCCCCGCCTCACGCCTGTGCTGTGCGGCGCGGCCCTGGCCCTGGGCTTTTACCTGCTGGGCGCCCGGATGACCGCCGCCATGATCGAACAGCCCGAATTCGCGCGGGCCAGCGCCAGCAGTGGGGTGTGGGTGTGGCTGCTGGGCGCCGGGATTGCCGTGTATGGAGCTGGCCAGCTGGCCCTGCAGCAGCGCTTCTGGAACGGGCTGTCGTGGCTGTGGCTGCCGGTGCTGGCCGTCCTGGCGCTGACCGGGCAGCTGAACGACTGGTCTGTGCTGCGTGAGCTGGACGCTCAGCAGGCCCGCTTCCTGCAGGAGGTGGGACAGCACCTGAAGCTGGTGCTGACCGGCCTGGGGCTGGCGGTGCTGATCGGGGCGCCGCTGGCGGTGTGGGCCTCGCGGCGGCCCCGTGCGGCGGACGCGGTGCTGGGGTTTGCCAATGGCGTCCAGACCATTCCCAGCCTGGCGCTGCTGGGGCTGCTGATTGCGCCGCTGGGGGCACTGGCCAGCGCGCTGCCCTTCCTGCGGCAAGTCGGCGTGAGCGGCATCGGCACGGCCCCGGCGCTGACTGCGCTGACGCTGTACGCGCTGCTGCCGGTGCTGAGAAACGGACTGGTGGCGCTGCGCGGTGTGTCGCCCGGCGCACTGGACGCCGCACGCGGCATGGGCATGACCGACAACCAGCGGTTCTGGCGGGTGCAACTGCCGCTGGCGCTGCCGGTGTGGCTGGCGGGCATCCGGCAGGCGGCGGTGCTGCTGGTGGGGGTGGCCAGCATCGCGCAGCTGATCGGCGCGGGCGGGCTGGGCTATTTCATCTTCAGCGGTCTGCAAACGGCCGCCAGCGATTTAATCCTGCTGGGCGCCATTCCCGCTGCCCTGCTGGCGATTGGCGTGGACGCCCTGCTGCGCGGCCTGGAAGTGCTGCTGGCCCGGCAGTGGGGGAGAGGGTGAGCAGGGGTGTGTGGTCTGGCCTGCGGGCTGCGGGAAAAGCCGCCTGCGGTCTGCCTCCGGCCTCCTCTCGTCATCAACCCTCGACTCCCAACTTTCCCCCGCCCGGAGCCGCCCATGATTGAACTCCAGAATCTGGAAAAGAAGTATGTCAACGAGACCTCCGGCGAGACGTTCTACGCTGTCAGGAACCTGAGCCTCACCTTTCCGGACGGCAAGATCACGGCGCTGCTGGGGCCTTCGGGTTGCGGCAAGACCACTACGCTGCGGATGATCAACCGCCTGACCGAGCCGACGGGAGGCCAGATTCTGCTGGACGGGCAGGACATCATGGCCCAGCGCCCGGAGGACCTGCGGCGGCAGATCGGCTACGTGATTCAACAGATCGGGCTGTTTCCTCACCTGAGCGTGGTGCAGAACGTCGCCACCGTGCCGGACCTGCTGGGCCGCCCGAAGGCGCAGACCCGCGAGCGGGCGCGGGAACTGCTGGCGCTGGTGGGCCTGGAACCGGGGCAGTTCGCGGACAAGCACCCGCACGAGCTGTCCGGCGGGCAGGCGCAGCGGGTGGGCGTGGCGCGGGCGCTGGCCGCCGATCCCCCGGTGCTGCTGATGGACGAACCCTTCGGGGCGCTGGATCCGCTGGCCCGTGACAAGTTGCAGGAGGCGTTTTTGGACATTCAGCGCCGCCTGCAAAAAACCATTGTGCTGGTCACCCACGACATCGACGAGGCGCTGCGGCTGGGCGACCGGGTGGCCCTGCTGAACGCCGGGGAGCTGGCGCAGTTCGGCACCCCCAATGAGCTGGTGCGCCACCCCGAGAGCGAGTTCGTGCGGCAGTTCCTGGGCGAGGACGCGCTGCTGCGTCAGCTGGCGGGCCTGACCGCCTCGCAACTGGCCCAGCCGGGAGACGGCACCGGCCTGCCACAGATCAGCGGTTCGCTGAATGTCCGCAGCGCCCTGAGCGTCATGCTGGGCCAGCGGTCCGACGCCCTGGCGGTGCTGGACGCGGACGGGCAGGTGCAGGGTGTGCTGACGTGGCAGATGCTGGAGGCGGCGGGATGAGGGCAGCCGCATGACCGTCGCCCGCGCCGCCGGGACGCGCCGCCCGGTCTCGGCTTTTCTGCCCGCCCTGCTGTGGCCCGCGCTGCTGCTGGTCTGCCTGATTCCGGGCGTGCTGTCCAGCCTGTTCGCACCGCTGTCGGCGGGGATTCCGCCGGACACCGGGGGGCGGCCCCTGTGGCAGCTCACGCTGATCCACCTGCAACTGGTGCTGGGCGCGGAGCTGATCGTGCTCTTGATCGGCGTGCCGCTGGCGGTGTTTGTGACCCGTCCGGGCCGCGCTGCCCTGATGCGCCTGACCGAGACGATCACCGGATTGGGTCAGACCGTCCCCACCATTGCCATCCTTGCGCTGGCCGTGCCGACGCTGGGGCTGGGCCTGCCGCCCACCGTGCTGGGGCTGGTGCTGTACGGGCTGGTGCCGGTGGTGTCCAACGGCATTGCGGGCCTGCTGGCGGTAGATCAGGGGGTGCTGGACGCCGCACGCGGCGTGGGCATGACCGCCCGTCAGCGCCTGATGCGGGTGGAACTGCCCCTGAGCCTCCCGGTGCTAATGGCCGGCGTCCGCACCAGCACGGTCTACAACGTCGGCACCGCCACCATCGGCGCGGCGCTGGGCGCGGGCGGCCTGGGCAGCCTGATCATCAACGGGCTGTCTCAGCAGAACACCGGGCTGGTGCTGATCGGCGCGGTTCTGGCCGGCTTGCTGGCCCTGAGCCTGGACGCGCTGCTGGCCCTGGTCTCGCCGGACGGACGCTAGCCCCCCTTCCAGATGTTGACCTGTCGGCACCGCCACCCCGCCCTAGAATGCCCGGCATGCGGATTCGTCTCGACCCCTGGCCGGTAGACACCCAGGATGGCCAACTGACCCTCAAGCCCTTTGCCGGGCTGGTCTTCAACGCCGAAACAGAGGTATGGGCCGCCATCGCGCCGCGTGAGATTCCCTCCAGGCTTCGGCGCGTGCTGGTGGTGGACGGCAAACCGCGCATGGAGGCCCGCCTGCTGCTGGACGACGAGGCGGGCGGCCTGAGCCTGGCCGGATTTGGGGCCTTTGTGGCGGGCGCGGTGGACCTGTGCCCGCACGGCACGCGGCAGGCCGAACTGTTGGAGGTGGCGGCCCAGCGCGTGCTGGCCTACAGCAGCGAGAGTGCGGCGACGGTACGGGCAGAACGCCTCAGCCCACGCAATCCGCACACCGGTCGGCTGGAATACACGCCGCACGTCTTCAGTGGCAGCGGGTTGGAAGGCGCGAAGAGCAAGGTGCAGCGCCTGATGCTGGACGCGGAGGCCGAACTCAGCCACCGGCTGGCCTCGGCCCTGCCGCTGGACGATTCAGACCCCAATGCCCTGCCCGACACGCTGGTCCTGCAGGACGGCCCGGTGCGCATCGGCGGCGCGGGGCGCGCGGTGCTGGGCTACGTCAAGACCCTGCACACCGACTACCTGGGCGCAGACCGGATTGGTCTGCTGGGCACCCTGAAGCCCGGCGAACGCACCCCGGTGCTGCGCTTCCGGGTCGGCGATCAGGGAGGTGAACAGGGCAGTGAGGGCCGTGAGCAGCGCTTTACGTGGTACGTGCGCCTGTGCGATCCGCCGTTCTACCAGCACCCGCTGGCTGGGGTGATGCGGCTGGAAATGCACGCCCCCGAGGACAGCGACTTCGTGCCGCGCGGTGTGCTGGACATTGCCAACCTGTCGGGCCGGCTGCTGTGTAAGTTGGCAAGCCAGCCCCATAAGGATGCCCGCGCGCCGCAGAACCTGATTCCCACCGCCGCGCTGGAGCAGGCGATGGGCCGCGCGATGGGCAGTGCCGAGCTGGTCACGCGCCGGATCCGCTCGCATCTGGCGCGCGAACTGGGCCACGTGGCCCTTGAGGGGGCGGTGGCATGACCGGCATCTCTGGGGCCCGGATTGGCATGGTGCTGGGAACCGAGGACGTGACGCCCACCGTCTTCTGGTTCGCCGTGAGCGCAGGCGCGAGCGTACAACTCGATGACCTGGTGGTGGTGGAAACCCTGAAGCCCGATGGTCGCCCGGTGCGGTTCTACGGGCTGGTGGACAACGTCCGCAAGCGCCACGAGGGCGTGACTTTCGAGTCGGACGTGGAGGACGTGGTGGCCGGCATCCTGCCCGCCAGCGTCAGCTACGCGGCGCGGGTGCTGGTGACGCGGGTGGACCCCGAGAACTTCATTCCGCCGCAGCCGGGCGACACGGTGCGGCACGCACGTGGCGATGACCTGAAGATGGCCCTCAGCGCCGACAAGATGGGGCAGGCCAGCTTTCCCGGCGGGCTGCTGGCGGACGGGCAGCCGTTGCCCCTCAACTTCCGCTTCGTCAACGGCGAGAGTGGCGGGCACATCAATATCTCCGGCATCTCGGGGGTGGCCACCAAGACCAGTTACGCCCTCTTTTTGCTGCACAGCATCTTCCGCAGCGGCGTGATGGACCGCGTGGCGCAGGAGAGCGGCGGGCGCATGGCAGGCAGTTCCGGCGGACGGGCCATCATCTTCAACGTCAAGGGCGAGGACCTGCTGTTCTTGGATAAACCCAACAGCAAGGTGGTGAAAAAGGAGGCCGAGGCCAGCGCCAACAAGGGCTTCGCCGGGGACCGCTACGCCCTGCTGGGCCTGCCGATGACCCCCTTCCGCGATACCCAGTTCCTGGCCCCGCCGCGCGCCGGCGCGGCAGGCAGCGCGATTGTCCCGCACACCGACCAGCGTTCCGAGGGCGTGACCCCGTTCGTCTTCACCCTGCGCGAGTTCTGCGCCAACCGCCTGCTGCAATACGTCTTCTCGGACGCCGGCAGCAGCCTGAACCTGGGCTTCGTGATCGGCAACATCGAGGAAAAACTGTTCCGGCTGGCCGGGACGCAGACCGGTGGGGGCACCGGGCTGAAGGTGGACGACTGGCAGGTGGACCTGAGCGAGACCCCGCCCGAGGACCTGGAATTCGGCGACCTGGGCGGCGTGAACCTGCGCACCTTCGAGCAGCTGATCTCGTACATCGAGTTCAAGCTCCTGGAAGACCGCGACGGCGAGGGCGATCCCAAGTGGGTCCTGAAGCAGGCCCCCGGCACCTTGCGGGCCTTTACCCGGCGGCTGCGCGGCGTGCAGAAGCACCTGACCCCCCTGATTCGCGGTGACCTGAGCGAGGCCGAGGCCAACCGCTACCGCCCCAACCTGCTGAGCGGCGCGCAGTTGAGCGTGGTGGACATTCACAACCTGTCCGGCCCGGCGCAGATGTTCGTGGTGGGCGTGTTGCTGCGGCAGGTCTTCGACCATAAGGAAAAGTACGGACGGCAGGACACCGTCTTTGTGGTGCTGGACGAGCTGAACAAGTACGCCCCACGCGACGACGGCAGCCCCATCAAGGACATCCTGCTGGAGATTGCCGAGCGCGGGCGTTCGCTGGGCATCATTCTCATCGGCGCGCAGCAAACGGCTTCCGAGGTAGAGCGGCGTATCGTCTCCAACGCCGCCATCCGTGTGGTGGGCCGCCTGGATCTGGCGGAAGCCGAGCGCCCCGAGTACCGTTTCCTGCCCCAGAGCTTCCGCGCCCGCGCCGGCATCCTGCAGCCCGGCACCATGCTGGTGTCGCAGCCGGACGTGCCCAACCCCGTGCTGGTCAACTATCCCTTTCCGGCCTGGGCCACCCGTGGCGACGAGGTGGACGATCTGGCGGGCCGCAACGTGGTGGAGGTGGGAGACGACTGGCTGCGCTGAGCCGGGAGGGGCACAGCCAGCAGAAAACGCCCGTCCGGGCGTCAGATACGGCCGCTGAGGATTCAGGGCGGGGAAGACGGTCAGGTGATGGGAAACGGCGCCCGTCTCCCCCTGCTACAGCTGCTGCACCAGGATCGGCGTCGTGGTGGGCTGTTCGCTGCCGCCGGGCGGCTCCACGCTGACGGCCAGGGTCAGGCCATTGGGGGCCTCCGGCACCAGCGTGCCCTGACCGTCGATCACGCCCAGCGACACCGGGGCGCCGCCCTCAATCTTCCACAGCTGGTACACGCGGTCCTCTGGCGGGGCAGCGCTGAGGTACAGGAAGGCGCTGCCGTCCTGCAGGCGCACCACCTGACCAATCTGCGTCTGATCCGGGCCGGTCAGCGGCTGACTGACCGCACCGGGCATGCCCGCGTAACGGGTCAGCGGATCGGTGGGTGGGCGTAGCGCGAAGAACAGGGCCAGGGCGGCGGCCAGCCCCAGGGCACCCAGCCCCAGGGTCCAGGGCCTGCGGCCCGCGTCCACCTCAGCCGAGGGCTCCTGGGGCTGAGCCGGCGGGAGGGGGATGGCTGGCGGCGCGGCCTGGGCCTCGGCACGCAGCCGCGCCATCAGGCGGTCGGCGGCCCCAGGGGGCACCTGACCGGGCGGCAGCAGTTCGGGCAGGGCGTGCAGCGCCGCCAGGTCACTGTTGTACTCGGCCAGCAACCCGGGGTCGGCCTGAAGGGCGGACTGAACACGCGCCTCCTCCTGGGGGGAGAGAACCCCCAGGGCCAGGGCGATCAGATCGTCTCGTTGGATGCTCATGCGTGTTCACCTGCCTCGTATGGACGTCATTCGGACCCAGGGTTGCAGTCCTAATGCAGAAGAAAAGAGAGTGTCATAACGTTCCGGAAGGGCCCAGGCTGGCCTTCATGCGGCCCAGCGCCGTGCGCAGCCGGGATTTTACAGTGCCTACCGGCAGGTTGAGCAGTTCGGCCAGCTGGCTGTGGGTGTAGCCCCGGTAATATGCCAGTTCGATCAGCTGCCGCTGGTCTGTGTCCAGCCCCTGTACTGCCTGCTCGGCCATCAGCCGGTCGGTGGGATCGGCGGCGGCGGTGGGCGCGTCCCAGTCCTCGATTTCCAGCGGGGTCTGGGGACGGTCACGCAGCTCCTGCAAGAAGCGGTGGTGGGCAATGCTGATCAGCCAGGTCTTGACGCTGGCCCGTGAGGCATCGAAGCGTGCTGCGTGCTTCCAGGCGTTCATAAAAGCGTCCTGGACACAGCTTTCCACGTCGTCGGTCTGGCGCAGCATCCGGTGGCCCAGGGCGTACAGCAGGCGGGCGTAACGTTCATGCAGCTCTCGCAGGGCGTCTTCCTGCCCACCCGCCATCGCCTGGAGCAGCGCCGCGTCGGGAGCATCGGGGGGAAGGATGGGGAGGCTCATGGGGTAAAAGTCACCCTATCAAGGGTCAGGACCCGTAAAGTTTCATCAGTGTTGGGACAACTTTATCGATTGTGGCCGATCTGGTCCGACTCAGGCTTCCGCGTTGCGCTGCGGGGTCACGGCGGCGGCGCTGAGGGGAATGTTGGCGGGCTGGGCCACCGTCACCGGTTGCTCGACGACAGGGGAGGCGACGATGGTGGCTCCGTCCAGCTCGGCCTTGAGGCCCTGGGTGCTCTTGCGGAATTCGCGCAGGCCGTGGCCTAGGCTCTTGCCCAGTTCGGGCAGCTTGCGGGGGCCAAAGACCAACAGGGCGACAAGGAGAATCACGATCAGTTCTGCGGGGCCGATGTTGGGCATAGGATTTATCTCCTGAAGGTGTGGCAGTGGGGAACAGAGCAGGGGACGGGCCGCCCGAAGGCCAGCCGGCGTCCCCTGAGGACGGGTGGAACGGTTGTGCGTGTGCCTTATTTAGGCAGCAATGGCCCAACAATGGCCGACACGGTGGCCATGTCCAGCGGCTTCCAGAAGTCGGTGGGGGTAGGCGAGTAGTTCAGGTTGAAATTGCTGGTATCGGTGACGTTTTCGCCGCCCACAGGCTGCGGGGCAATCGACGTCTGCAGGTTGGCGTTGGTGTGGCCCAGCTGACGGCGCAGTTCCTGAATGCCGCTGGCGTGGTTGGCCTCCACGGCCAGAATGCTGGCGGCAGCGGTTAGCAGAGCGGCGGCCTGAATCTTGTCGGCCTGGCCCAGGTAGGCGCGCACGCCGATGGGCTCGAAGACGGCGGCCAGCGTCAGGAACAGCTCGTCGTTGATGGTCTTGGCGCTGCCGTCCGCATTGGTCAGCAGCGGCTTGAAGTCAATGTTGGGCTTGGAGATCGGCGTCGCGCCGAGGCTCTTGATGGTGTCCTGCAAGACCGTGACATGGGCGTTTTCGTGGGCGGCCACCTGATCGGCGTAGGCCTTGACGCGGGCATTGGTCAGCTTGGAGTTCTGCGGCCCGCCGGTCTTGAACAGGTTGTAGAACTCGGCTTCCAGGTACTCCAGCAGCAGCGCGTAATTCAGGATATCGATGTCCTGCTGCGGGCTCTTGGTGGTCACGCTGGTGGCGGCCAGGGCGGTCATGTTCACGCCGCCGAGCATCACGGCACCTGCGCCGGCTCCGGCGAATTTCAGGAACGAACGGCGGTTGGGGGTGGGGGTAGTCATGTGGGATTCTCCTCTGGAGTCACGGGAACGAGGTTCAGGCGGCCTGCTGGATGGGCCGTTTACTTGATGACCGGCTTGACGATCTCCAGAACCTGAGCCATGGTCAGTTCCTTCCACAGGGCCGTGGGCGTCGGAGAGTAGTCGGCGTCGAAGTCGCCGGCCGCCAGGCTCGTGGGCTTGGCCACGCTCTGGGGGGCGATATCGGTCTGGCGAAGCGCATTCTTGTTGTGACCGAGCTTCACGCGCAGTTCCTGCACGGCCGACACATGGTTGGCCTCCACAGCGTGGATTGCTCCAGCGACGGCGATCAGTTCGGGGTTGCTCAGGCGGGCCACCTGACCCAGGTAGGCGCGGACGCCAATCGGCTCGAAGGTGGCGGCCAGTGCCAGAAACAGCTCATCGTTGATGGGCTTGTTGCCGATCAGCGGGCTGAAATCGAAGGTGGGCTTGGCGACCGGGGTGCCTTTCAGGTTAAGGATGGTCTGCTTCAACGCCGCAACATGGGAGTTCTCGTGCGCCGCGATTTCCTTGGCGTACTGCTTGACCTGCGGGTCACTCAGCTTGGACGCATTCACGCCATTGCCAGTGAACTGGTTGTAGAAATCCGCTTCCAGGTACTCCAGCGTCAGGGCGTAATTCAGGATTTCGAGGTCCTGCTTTTCCGCAGCGGTCATGGGTTTGGGCGTGGGGGCCGGGTTGCAGGCCACCAGTGCGGTGCCTGCCCCGGCCAGTCCCAGGTAGCCCATGAAGTGGCGGCGGGATGTGCCCTTGCCCTGCGTGATCTCTGCGGCTGTCGTTTCTACGTTCTCCGGCATGAAAATCCTCCCTTGAGCGGCGTTGCTCGCCTATATGTCCCTCCAGACCTTGGCAGTCTGGGTGGGGGTCCGGCTCAGGCAGGTGGCCGCTGGGCCGCCCGCAGAACCTTCGCTCAGTTGGGTATATGCAGGGGGGGTAGGATCGGATCAGCGGACCGCGAAGCCTAAAGGGCAGGTGAAGGTCGGCCTGGCAACGGGGGCCAGCGCCTAGACTGTCCGGCGTGAACGACTCTGCTGCCACGGCGACACTGCATCTGGAGGCCACGCCGGGCCGGCTCGACGCTGCGCTGGCTGCGCTGACCGGTCACAGCCGGTCCCAGGTGGCGGCCTGGATTGCCGACGGCCGCGTGCAGGTAGACCACGAGGTGGCCCCAAAGCCCAGCCTCAAACTGCGCGGCGGCGAGGTGCTGACGGTGCAGGTGCCGCCCCCGCCCGAGGCGTCGGTGGAGGCCGAGCAGGTGCCGCTGGACGTGCTGTTCGAGGACGAGTTCCTGATTGCCGTGAACAAGCCGCCGGGCATGATCACCCACCCCGCGCCGGGCGTCCGCAGCGGCACGCTGGTCAATGCCTTGCTGGGGCGCATGGACCTGCCCCAGCAGACGGATTTTGACGGCGAGGGCGGCTACCGCCCCGGCATCGTGCACCGGCTGGACAAGGACACCAGCGGCGTGATCGTGGTGGCCAAGACCGTGGAGGCCCACGCCCGGCTGGCCGCCGCTTTCAAGGACCGCGACACCCGCAAGACCTATCTGGCCATTGCCGCCGGCACCTGGAAGGCGCAGCAGAAGGTTCAGATTGACGCGCCGGTGGGCCGCCACCCGGTGCAGCGCCAGCGCATGACCGTGGGCGGCGCGAACGCGCGGGATGCCCAGACCCTGTTCACGCCGCTGGTCGCTCACCCGGACGGGCATGGGCGCACGCTGACGCTGGTCCGCGCCCAGCCGCGCACGGGCCGCACCCACCAGATCCGCGTGCATCTGGCACATCTGGGCAGCCCGATTCTGGGCGACACGGTCTATGGCCGCCCCAGCGAGGTGATGCTTCGGCAGGCCCTGCACGCCCAGTTTCTGGCCCTGCCCCACCCCATGACCGGCGAGACCCTGCACCTGCACGCGCCCGCGCCGGATGATCTGCTGAGCGCGTGGGTGGGACTGGGCGGCACACTTCCCGACACCCTGGAAACCCTGGGCTGACGGATTCCTGGTCCTGCCCTCGGCGTGCTGCTGGCACTCGGCCCCGCGCCCAGGTCCGGCTGCGTATGGTGCACCAGCCTCGGCCGTTGGTGCAGCTGTCGGCGCAGTCCAGATTCAGGCGGATGCAGTGGGTCAGGTGCCCGGCGTGTTTGGTTTTGCCCAGGCCGGAGTGGGCGCGGGAGGTGCGGACCTGCGCGCACTCGAAACACGCGCTGATGCACGGGGTCAGGGGGTCCATATCGAAGGGCGACCGGCCGGTCTGGGGAGGCGGACCGTACGTTCCCCGGGCATGGTGGATGACCTCCTCTTCAGGGTGGGGGAAGGGCCAGCCTCTCTCCAGGCGCTCTGAATGACGGCTCTGGCCAGCGCCGGCAGGAAGTCCAAAGAACGTCTCAAGCCTCCAGCGGGCAGGCGGCCACGGTTGTGGGCGACCTGAACTCCTAGACTCTGGCCATGACTGATCCCGTCAAAGCCCCCCAGTACAGCAAGCCCAGCGACGCCGAGCTGCGTGAGCGCCTGACGCCCGAGCAGTACCGCGTGACCCAGCACGAGGGTACCGAGCGGGCCTTTTCCGGCGAGTACTGGGACCATGAAGGCGACGGCATCTACGTGGACGTGGTGTCGGGCGAGCCGCTGTTTTCCAGCGCCGACAAGTACGACGCGGGCTGCGGCTGGCCCAGCTTCACCCGCCCCATTCAGGACGCACAGCTGACCGAGAACACCGACTACAAGATCGGCTACGCCCGCACCGAGGTCCGTTCCGGCACCGCGGATTCTCACCTGGGCCACGTCTTTCCCGATGGCCCGCAGGAGCAGGGCGGCCTGCGCTACTGCATCAACTCGGCGTCGTTGCGCTTTGTTCCGGCGGAGAAGCTGGAAGAAGAGGGGTACGGCCAGTACCGCCCTCTGTTCAGCTAGGCCCCCCCGCCCCGGCCCTCTCCCTGGCGGAGGGGGCTGTTTTTATTTGCTGTCGCCGCCCTTCTGGAGGCCCTCTGGACGTACGAGGAGAGAGACCAGCTTACCGGACTGTCCAGCCGTGAAGCGTGCCGCCGCTGTCTCCCATCCACACCTGTGGGCCGACGCTCAGCAGATTGCTGGTGAGGGTGCCGCCCAGGGCCAGCTTCCCGGTCACCTGACAGGCGGCGCGGCAGTCCAGCGCCAGCAGGGTGCGGCGGTCCTGGGTTGGCAGCGCCAGCTGGCCCGGCGCAGTCAGGACCGCCGCGTTCAGGTTGCGGCTGCCGATGCCGTGGTTGGACAGCCCCCCGAAGGGCGCGGACGCGTTCAGCGCCTCACCTGCCGCCGTGTACTGCACCAGCTGGCCCCCGATGTGTGGCGTTCGCACCGCCCACAGCTGCCCGAACCCGACGACCGGGGCCAGCCAGCGGCTCGGCTGCCCGAAATCCGGACCCACAGCCCGGAAGGTCAGCGTGTCGCCGCTGCCTTCCACCAGCGCCAGTGCCCCGCCGCCGCTGGGGCTGGACCGGACGACGGCCAGCGTGTCCCTGTCGCCCGTCAGGCGGACGGGCCGGGCCTGCAGGTCCTCAAAAACCAGGGGGGCCGGCAGGCGCAGGCGGGACCGCACCTTCAGGCTATGCCGCTCGAACAGCGTGAGTTCGGTGGCCTCCACGGCGTCGCCCAGAATGCCGTGGGCGTAGCGTGCGGCGTCGGGCCGGGTCAGGGCCACCACCGCCTCGCCGGCGCCGTCCAGATCCGCCACGGTCAGCTGGGCGTCTGGCAGGGCGTGGGCCGCCGTCCGGGCCGACTCACGCCAGCCTCCGGCAGCAGGATCAAAGCGCACCAGATCGCCCGCCCGCGACACCGCCACGATGCCCGTGGGCAGGCAAACCGGATGGGCCAGTGGGGAGAGGTCCGCGCCCGGCCCACCCTGCACCGCGCTGCCGTCCCACACCCGCAGCTGCCCCGCGTCGTTCACGCCCACCACCCGGCCCGAGCAGGCGGAGATAAAGGTGCTGGAAAAGTTCTTTGCCAGCTGCGTGACCTGACCGTTGCGCACGGCCAGCAGGTCACCTGCGGCGGTAACGGCGTAGACCTGGGGGCCTTCGCCTTCCGCCGCCAGCCATACCGCTGGGGCCGGCAGGGTCAGCGTCTGGGCTGCCGCCGGGAACGGCTGGGCGCACGCCGGCTGTGTGCCCAGCAGGGTCAGGACCAGCGCGCTCAGGCTCAGGCGGAAGGGTCGGGGATGGGCAGGGCACATGCCACAGGTACGGGCGGTTAGGTCCAGGGGTTCAAAGGCCCTACCCCCGCCACGCGCTCAGCGCATCCCAGGACTCAGCGCGTCCCGAAATTCTGCACCCAGTAGCGCTTGCCGACCGCGTTCTGCGCCAGACCGATGCCCAGTTCGCGGTACTCGGCGTTCATCAGGTTGCGGCAGTGGCCCTCGCTGCTTAGCCAACCGCTGACCACCTCCTGCGCGTCGGCCTGCCCGGCGGCGATGTTCTCGGCAATGGCGCGCCAGCTGTATCCGGCTGCGTTGATGCGGTCCTTGGGTGCCCGTCCGTCCGGGCTGATGTGGTTGAAGTAGTTGCGGGCGGCCATGTCGGCGGCGTGGGCCTGGGCCGCCGCACCCAGCCGCGCCTCGGACTCCAGGGGGGGCGCGGGCGGGTAGGCGCTGCGCCCGCAGGTCTGGCCCCTGGCCCGCGCGGCGTTGGTCAGCTCCAGCACCTGCCGGGTCAGCGCGTCCAGCCGCTGTGGGGTGGGGGGCGGCGGGGCCGTGACCCGCACACGGAAGTCGGCCAGGACGTGGCCTGACCCGGTCTGGGTGGCCCGCACCGATGCCTGCCCCGCCCCGCCCGCGCGCGCCAGCCCACCGGCCGAGATCGTCACGACGCCTGGATCGCTGCTGGTCCAGGTCAGGTGGCCCGGCGGCACCGGGCGTCCGTTGAGGGTGACCTCAAGCTGCATGTCCTGGCCCAGCGTCATGTTCCGTGCTGTGGCGGCGGGAACCACCTGGGCTGTGGGCAGCGCTGGCCCGCCCGCCTCCGGCTGGGCGGCGCGGTGCGACACGGTGCAGGCCCCCAGCGCGGGCACGAGACAGGCGAGCAGAAGCAGGCGAGAGAGGCGGCGCACCCGGTCATTAGAGCACCCGCCGAACGGCGAGAGGCCGCTGCCCGTCACCTTTGAATCACGGCGGGCGGTGGGGAAATTGGTGAGGATCAGGTTTGGCAGATCGGTTCCTGTAGAAAGAGGAGAACAGCGGCGCAAAGAGAACAACGGCGTCAGGGAATTCCCCGATACCGTTGCTCAAGATCTTAAAATAACAGCTTGATCAGCGGGCGCCGAAATCCTGCACCCAGTAGTGGGCGTAGCTGCCGCCTTTGGCGTAGCCCACGCCCAGTTCGCGGAAGCTGGGGTTCATGATGTTGCGGCAGTGGCCCTCGCTCTGGAGCCAGCCGGCCACAACCTGCTGGGGGGTGGACTGCCCGGCGGCGATGTTCTCGCCGATGGTGCGGTACGCGTAACCCGTGGCCTGGATGCGCTGCACGAAGGTCCGCCCGTCCTTGCTGGTGTGGCTGAAGTAGTTCTGGGCGGCCATGTCGCTGGCGTGGCCCTGCGCAGCCTGCCCCAGCTGGGCGTTCAGGGTGACGGCGGGGGCCGCGGCAAAGCTGGCCGCGCCGCAGTTCCGGGCCTGGGCGCGGGCCGCGTTCACCAGCTGAAGCACCTGCTGCGCGGTGTCACCAGAGGCGGGCGGTGCAGGAGGCGTGGGGGTTGGTGTCGGGGTGGGGGCCGGTGCGGGCGCACTGGCGGCGGCCACGGTCACGCTGAAGTCCAGGAAGGCGCTGGGGTTGCTGACCAGGGTGGTGCGGACCACCGCGCTGCCGGCAGCGACGGCCTTGACCAGGCCCGTTTGCGTCACTGTGGCGACGGCAGCGTTGCTGGTGGTCCACCGCAGCTGTCCTGGCTGGGCCGGTTGCCCGCCGACGTAGATGTTGATCTGCTGGGTCTGGCCCGCCGTGAGGCTCAGCGCCCCGGAGATGGCCTGGGCGCTCAGGACGTCGCCGGCCACCGCGCCGCTGCTGGCGTTAGGTGCGGAGGCAAGGTCCTGAGGCGCAGGCGCGGTTCCGCAGGCACTCAGGATGACAGATAGGGTCAGGGCGGCAAGGCCACTGGAACGTTTCAGGGAAAAAGGCACGTCCGTCATTAGACTTCGGCAAATCCTCTTTACCGTGAGGATAGATTTCTCATCTCTCATGAAACGCTGGCCTGCTTCTGGGTGCATGGCAACCATTGTTTTACACTTGCCGTCACAATTCTATTTTCTCATGCTATCTAAATAAGAACCCGCGTGTGTCCTGAAGTAATGATGGAAAAGATACGCTAGATGGGTTCGGTAAGGCTAAAATTTACAGTTTCCACTGCGGACAATGGGCCGTCTGTGGCAAAGATGGATAGATCGGGGACGGAAACGCGCAGGTGCTGGCCCAGCGCCGCCGCCGTCCGCAGCAGGGCGCCAGCGGCGGCGGCATCCAACGCACCCCACAGGTGGGCCGCGCCGCCCGTCCCGCTGGCCTGCCACAGCAGCGCCCCCACGGCCTCGCCCGCAGGGTTGTAGGCCAGCAGCGGCAGGTACCCGCGCTGCCCTTCCAGCCGCGCGGCCAGATGCCGGGCCAGCGGTGTGGCCCACTCTGGCGTGCCGTGTGCTGCGGTCAGCACACCGGCCCACTGCGGCAGGTGCAGGCGGCTGATCTGCTCGACCACAATGTCGGCGTCGTTGGGTTCGCCCAGCAGCAACGTCCCCGCCCCCAGCGTCCCGACCTCCAGCGTCGCCATCTTCCGCGCCCCGGCGACAGACGAGAGCGAGGCCAGCAGCGGCGGAAGCTTGTGCGCTGTATGCCACGCCAGGGCAGAACGCAGATCCGGCACAACTTGTGGCAGATACGTCGCGTTCAGGCCCAGCACGTTCACGCCCGGTGTCAGCAGCGTGACTGCCCCCGCCTCCTCCCGCTGAAAGGTGGACAGCGGCGCGAAATACTCGGTCAGTTCGGTCAGGACGGGGGGAAGCACGGCGCCCAACGCCTACGGCTGCCGCTTGCGGTGCTCGGAGGCCAGTTCGCCCGCGTGGCCGCAGTTCTCTGGCTCCACCTCGTCGATCACGACATGGACGCTCTCGGGCCGCTTGCCCAGCAGGCTCTGCAGGGTGGCGGTGATTTCCCGGACGATCTGGGCTTTCTGTTCAGTCGTGATGTCCTTGCGGGTCTGCCGGACGTTGGTGTGGGGCATGCGGGCAATTCTAAGCGCGCGAGGAAAATGGAGCCGCCGGAAAGATCCAATGGCTCCATTCACGCGCTGCCTGCTGAGCTCAGTTCCAGCGTCCGCCGCGCTGCTGGCGGGTTTCGGGTTCGGGCGCGGCGTACAGCTCCTCGGCACGCGAGAGCTTCTTGCGGCCGTACAGCCCTTCCAGCACGAACTCGGCGGCGCTGACCCGCACAGCGTCGCTGCTGCTGCCCGCGACTTCGGCGGCAATGTCGCCCAGGCCGGGGACTTCCTTCGTCGCCTTCATGGCCGCGCCGGAATCGCCGGACTGCGGAAAACGGAAGACGTTGCCGTCCTCGAACCACTTTTCCAGTTTCTGGGTGTCCATGCTGCCGCACAGGCGGCCATACACGGCCCCGGCGGCCTTGCGAATCACTTCCTTGGCCACATTGTCCGCGCCCTTCAGCTCGCCCTCGTATTCCAGCTCCATCTTGCCGGTGATGGCAGGCAGGCCCGCGTACACGTCGCTGACGCGCACCACGGCCTCGTCGCCGCCCATCAGGCTGCGGCGCTCGGCATTGGCGGCGGCCACTTCCAGCAGGCTGATCGGCAGGCGCTGCGACACGCCGCTCATCTTGTCCACGCGGCCGTCCTCGCGGGCCTGGAAGGCGATCTCCTCAATCAGCTCGGCCATGAAACCGGGGACGGTGACGCCTTCAGCCTTCACGGCCTCCTGAGCGGTGATGTCCATGCCGAGTTTCACGTCGGTGGGGTAGTGGGTGCGGATTTCACTGCCGATGCGGTCTTTGAGCGGCGTGACGATCTTGCCGCGTGCGGTGTAGTCCTCGGGGTTGGCGGAAAAGACCAGCATCACGTCCAGTTCCAGACGGATGGGGTAGCCCTTGATCTGCACGTCCCCTTCCTGAAGGATGTTGAACAGCGCCACCTGCACCTTGGGCGCAAGGTCCGCCAGCTCGTTGATCGCGAAGATGCCCCGGTTGGCGCGCGGCAGCAGCCCGAAGTGCATGCTGCGGGTGTCGCCCAGCGAGGTGCCGAGGCGGGCGGCCTTGATGGGGTCCACGTCGCCGATCAGGTCCGCCACCGTCACGTCGGGCGTCGCCAGCTTTTCCACGTAGCGGTCCGCGCGGGGCAGCCAGCGGATTGGCAGATCCATGCCGTGGACCTCAAGCATGTGCTTGCCTTCCGCACCCACCGGGTTCAGGGGATCGTCGGGCATGTCCATGCCTTCAATCACCGGCACCACGTCATCCAGCAGTTCCGTGATGGCCCGCAGGATACGGCTCTTGGCCTGACCGCGCAGCCCCAGCAGGATGAAGTTCTGCCGCGCCAGCAGGGCGTTGACCAGTTGCGGAATCACGGTGTCGTCGTAGCCCACCACGCCGGGGAACAGTTCCTCGCCGCTGCGGAGCTTGCGGGTCAGGTTCTCGCGGACCTCGTCCTGCACCAGCCGGATCTTTCCGTCGAAAGGGGTGCGTCCGGCATAACCGGGCGTGTCCAGCAGTTCACCCAGCGTCCTGGCTCTGGCGGTCATATTTGCAGCGGTCATATCGGGAAAAACGTAGCACGGGGCCAAAATCCCGAATGTGCGGGTTGCTGGAGAATCGGGCGACGGCGGGGCGGGTACGGCTCAGGTCTTCAGGACGAGTTGCCGCTGGCCGACGCGTCGTTCTGCTCGTCTTCCAGCGCCTTGAAGGCGCACACCGCCGCCAGGGCCGCCAGCGCAGGCGGAATCTGGCCGAACTGCAACTCCACGTCCTTGCCGTCCAGCCGTCCGCCGATGCGTCCATGCAGAGTGGGGCCATCCCGCCGCAGCTCCACGTCCTTGCCCGCGATCCGGCCCGAGAAACGGCCCGTGATGCTGTCGGCGCCGACCTTCAGTTCCACGTTGTCGCCGTCGATGCGTCCGCCCAGCCGCACTTCCACCCGCTGGCCGTCCACCGCACCGTGCGCGTCGAAGCCGCCGAACACGCCGCCAATTCGCCCGTCCACCTCGCCGCCCTTCAGGGTCAGGTCGATGTCCTTGCCGCCAAAGTGCCCACCGATGCGTCCGCGCAGGCGTTCGCCGTCCCACTTCGCCTTGATGTCGTAGCCCGCCGTGAGGCCGCCCATGCGTCCGTCGAGATCGCTCATGGGGACATGATGGCAGAGGGGCAGGGGGGAGTGGCACTGCGCTGGGCAGGGTTTGGGGGCGTGGTAGGTGGGAGTTGGCGGCCAACCTTCCTGTCCACACGGCCTTCTCCGTGACGCTACGGAGGGCGAGCCCGATGGCGCCGTGTCGCCCGGCTGTGGCTTGCCCGTCTTTCCTCTGCGGCGGCCCAGGCGGGAAGGAGAAAACAGGCGGGAGCCATCATGCTCCCGCCTGCTTCTCTAGGCGATCAAACTTAACTGGGATCAAACGCCGATGTAATCCTCCATCGGGGGGCAGCTGCACACGAAGTTCCGGTCGCCGTACACGTTGTCCACCCGGTTCACGGCGGGCCAGTACTTCCACGCCTTCTGCGCGGCGCTGGGGAAGGCCCCCACTTCGCGGCTGTAGGCCCGGTTCCACTCAGCCTGGAGCAGGTCTTCCTGCGTGTGAGGCGCGTGCTTGAGCGGGCTGTCCTCGGCCTTGATCAGCCCGTCCTGAACCTCCTGAATCTCGCGGCGAATGCCCAGCATGGCGGCGATAAAGCGGTCAAGCTCCGCCTTCGGCTCGGATTCGGTGGGTTCGATCATCAGCGTGCCAGGCACCGGGAAGCTCATGGTGGGGGCGTGGAAGCCGTAATCCATCAGCCGCTTGGCGATGTCCTCCTCGCTGATGCCGCTGTCGGCCTTGAGGGGCCGGATGTCGATGATGCACTCGTGCGCGATGCGTCTGTTGCGCCCGCTGTACAGAATCGGGTACGCGCCGGCCAATTGCTGCGCGATGTAGTTGGCATTCAGCAGCGCTACGCCCGTGCTCTGGCGCAGGCCGCGTGCCCCCAGCAGCCGGATGTACAGGTACGAGATCGGCAGAATGCTCGCGCTGCCATACGGCGCGGCGCTGACGGCCCCGGTGGCACTGTCGCTGGTGGGGACCACCGGGTGGCTGGGCAGGAACGGGGTCAGATGCGCCTTGACGCCAATCGGCCCCATGCCCGGCCCGCCGCCGCCGTGCGGAATGGCGAAGGTCTTGTGCAGGTTCAGGTGGCTTACATCGCTCCCGATCAGCCCCGGCTTGGCCACCCCCACCAGCGCGTTCATGTTCGCGCCGTCCAGATACACCTGCCCGCCGTGCTGGTGGATCAGGTCACACACCTCGGTCACGTTGGCCTCGTAGACGCCGTGCGTGCTGGGGTAGGTGATCATCAGCGCGCCCAGGTTCTCGCTATGCTGCTCGGCCTTGGCCTTCAGGTCACTAAAGTCGATGTTGCCCTCGGCGTCGGTCTTGACCACCACCACGCTCATGCCCATCATGGCCGCGCTGGCGGGGTTGGTGCCGTGCGCGCTGGCCGGAATCAGGCACACGCTGCGGTGGCTCTCGCCCCGGCTCTCGTGGTACTTGCGGATGGTCAGCAGGCCCGCGTACTCGCCCTGTGCGCCGCTGTTGGGTTGCAGGCTCACGGCGTCGTAGCCGGTGATGTCGGCCAGCCAGCCTTCCAGCTCGGCCAGCATCTGCACGTAGCCCTGGGTCTGATCGGCGGGGGCAAACGGGTGCAACTGCCCGAATTCGGGCCACGTCACCGGGATCATCTCGGCGGTGGCGTTCAGCTTCATGGTGCAGCTGCCCAGCGGAATCATGCCGTGCGTCAGGCTGTAATCCTTGTTCTCCAGCGTTTTCAGGTAACGCAGCATGGCGTGCTCGCTGTGGTGCGTGTTGAATACCGGGTGCATCAGGAAGTCGGAGGTGCGCCCCAGATCAGCGGGAATGCCGTCCACCGCGCCCGCATCCAGCGCCAGCACGTCCACCGCGTTGCCGGTGATCGCCTCGATCACGTCGGAGAGGTCCGCCACCGTGACCGTCTCGTCCAGCGTGACGCCGATGCGCCCGCCGTCGTAGCGGAAGTTGATGCCCTTCGCCTCGGCCCGCTCGCGGATGGCCGCCGCGTCGCCTTCAAAGGTCAGCGTGTCGAAGAAGCTGTCGTTGACGGTCAGGCCCGCGTCGCCCAGCGCCCTGGCCAGAATCCCGGCCATGCGGTGCGTGCGCTGGGCGATGGTGCGGATGCCCTCCTGTCCGTGGTACACGGCATACGCTCCCGCCATGTTTGCCAGCAGCGCCTGCGCCGTGCAGATGTTGGAAGTGGCCTTCTCGCGCCGGATGTGCTGCTCGCGCGTCTGCATCGCCATTCGCAGGGCTACCCGGCCCCGGCTGTCCTTGCTCACGCCAATCACGCGGCCCGGCATGGAACGCTCGAAGCCCTTCTGGCAAGCCAGGAACGCCGCGTGCGGCCCGCCGAAGCCCATTGGCACGCCGAAACGCTGGGCGCTGCCCACCACGATGTCCGCGCCCTGCTCGCCCGGAGGCGTGACCAGCGCGCAGGCCAGCAAGTCGGCGGCGACGATCAACGCCGCGCCCGCCGCATGGGTCTTCTCCGCAATCGGGGACAGGTCCCTCAGGTCGCCGTAGGTGCCGGGGTACTGCGCCAGCACGCCGAACACGCCTTCCGGCAGCTCGCCGGAGGGATCGCCCGTGACCACCTCGAAGCCGAAGTATTCCGCCCGCGTCCGGATCACGGCCAGAGTCTGCGGATGCACATCGTCGGCCACGAAGAACGCGTTGCCCTTGCTCTTGCCCTGGCGCTTGGCCAGGGTCATGGCTTCCGCCGCCGCCGTCGCCTCGTCCAGCAGGCTGGCATTGGACACCGGCATGCCGGTTAAATCCATCACCATCTGCTGGAAGTTCAGCAGCATTTCCAGCCGGCCCTGCGAGATCTCGGCCTGGTACGGCGTGTAGGCGGTGTACCACCCCGGATTCTCCAGCATGTTGCGCCCGATCACCCCTGGCGTGTGCGTTCCCGCGTATCCCATCCCGATGTAGCTGCGGAACACCCGGTTCTTCTGCGCCACCGCTTTCAGATCGGCCAGCGCCTGCGCCTCGGTCACGCCCGGCCCCGCCGTCAGCTCGCCGTGGAACTGGATGGCCTCGGGCAGCGTGGTTGCAATCAGCTCGTCCAGGCTGGTCACGCCCAGCGTCTGCATCATTTCGGCCTGTTCCTGTCCGTTGGGGCCGATATGACGGTGGGTAAAGTCGTTGGTGTTCAGCAGTTCGCTGAGTGAACGGGTCTGGGGGGGGCGCATGGCAAACTCCTTGGGTGGGGTAAAAAAAGGTGGCAAGCCCGGTGGTGCTCTATGGCCTGCCCAGAGAGGAAAGGGGCACAAGTCATCCTGGCCCCTGTTCATCAACCATCAGCGTTGACCAATCGACGGTGCTTGGCCTCAGGTTGTGCTTAGCCTTCCGCTGTTTCGGTGTAGGCCGCCGCGTCCATCAGGTCCGCGCTGGCCTCGGTCACGTCCAGCTTGAACAGCCAGCCGTTCTCGTAGGGCGATGAGTTGACCAGTTCGGGGTTGCCGCTCAGCTCGTCGTTGACGGCGGTCACGGTGCCGCTGGCGGGGGCGTAGATGTCGCTGGCGGTCTTGACCGATTCCACCACGGCAATGGTGTCGCCCGCCGTGACCTCGCGGCCCACTTCAGGCAGTTCCACGTACACCACGTCGCCCAGCTGGTCCTGCGCGAAGTCGGAAATGCCGACGGTGCCGTCTTCGGAGAGCCATTCGTGCGAGGTAGCGTACTTCAGTTCAGTGGGGGTGTTCATGATTGATTCTCCTGTGTTCTGGGGGGAAGGGATTGTAGGCGGGGGAACGTGCGGTTTCTGACAGGTGCTTACTGTGCTTACGCGCCCCGGTAAAAGGGCAGGGCCATGCGCGTGGCCGGGTGCCGCTTGCCGCGCACCTCGACTTCAAAGGTCTCGCTCTCAGCGTGGGCGGCGTCCACCAGTGCCATCGCAATCGGGTGGCCCAGCGTGGGGCTGCTGCTGCCGCTGGTTACGGCCCCCACCTGCACGCCGCCGGCGTACACCGGGTAGCCCTCGCGCACCGGCACGCGTTCCAACTTCAGGCCGATCAATTTCTGCGGCGGCGCGGCGGTGATGTGGGCGCGGCCCAGGTGTTCCTTGTCCTTGACCACCCAGCCGTAGCTGCTGCTCAGCGGGTGGATGGTGTCGGAGAACTCGTGGCCGTACAGCGGAAAGCCCGCCTCCAGCCGCAGCGTGTCGCGGGCGCCCAGCCCGGCGGGCGTGATACCGAGGGCCAGAAGTTTGTCCCACAGCGTCTCGGCCTCCGACGCGCCGATAAACACCTCGAAGCCGTCCTCGCCCGTGTAGCCGGTACGGGCCAGCATCACGTCCAAACCGAAGAGCTGGGCGGCGAAGTAGGCATTTTTCTTTTTGGCCGCCAGATCGGTGTCGCTGTGGGGTTGCAGCAGTTCGGCCGTTTTCGGCCCCTGCACGGCCAGCAGCGCCCACTGGTCCGACTCGTCGGTCAGCGCCAGGTCATGGCCCGCCGCGTGCCGCTGCAGGTGGGCCCAGTCCTTGTCGATGTTTCCGGCGTTGACCACCAGCAGGTATTCCTCGGGGGCCACCATGTAGATGTAGATGTCGTCGATCAGGCCGCCTGCCTCGCCCGGCAGCCAGTTGTACTGGGCGCGTCCGGGGCGTAATTTGCTCACGTCGTTGGTGGTCACGCCCTGCAAGAAGGCCAGGGCGCCGGGGCCGGCCACGCGGAACTCGCCCATGTGCGAGACGTCAAACATGCCCGCGCCGGAGCGCACCGCGTCGTGCTCGGCTTTCAACCCCGCGTACTGCACCGGCATGTCCCAGCCGCCGAACGGCACCATCCTGGCCCCGGCCCGCAGGTGGGCGGCGTGCAGCGGCGTGCGCCTCAGCGTCGGTTCTGTCGGGTGTTCTGGGGTCTGGGTCACCCTGAAATGGTAGCCGAGCAGGGGGGCGGGTGTCCGGGCGTGCCGGACGTCAACCGGGGCTCTTACTCCAGTGCGTGGAACGTTTCCAGCGTGACGCGCTCGGGGAACTTGCGAATAAAGTCCACGGTGCTCAGCGCCTGGGTGCGGTGGCAGGCGATGGCCTGCAATTTGCGGGTGATGTGCCCGGTCACGTCGCGCTGTACGTTCGGCGGCAGCCACTCGGCGCGCAACGCCTCGTTCTCGGGGGGCGTGGCGCTGGCGTAGTACCACAGCGCGGGGCGGTTTCCTTCCGGCAGGCGGTCCCAGGCGGCCTTGACGGCGCGGTGGGTGGTGACGTGATCGGGGTGGCCGTTGCTGCCGTTGGGCGGAAAGGTCAGCACGGTTTCGGGGCGGTGGCGGGTCATGGCCTCGTGGGCCACGTCGATCAGCGCCTCCAGCGGCTGGTCTTTCAGGTACTTGTCGGGAAAGGCGTGCTGTTCGTGGACGCTGCCGGGGGTGGTGGTCAGGCCAATCACTTCCAGGCAGGCGGCCAGTTCCACCTCGCGCATGCGGGCCAGTTCCTCCGGCCCCTCGGCCAGCCCCAGGGTGCGGCCCGCCTCGCCGCGCGTCAGGGTGACCAGCCCGCAGCGGTGGCCTCCCGCGAGCAGCTGCATCAGCGTGCCGGACGCGCCGTAGACTTCGTCGTCGGGGTGGGGAACGATCAGCAGCAATTTCATGTTCTGGGCCTCGGACATGCCCGTCAGCATAAGCGTGCTGGCGGATGCGCGGCGCAATCGGGCGGGTGAACAATACACCATGACCACTTTCTCGCTGCGGGAGTTCCGCAAACCACAGGACTACGCCGCCGTCGCAGACGTGCTGAACGCCAGCAACCCGTCCTGGCCGCTGACGCCCGAACTCTTGCAGACCTGGGACGAGTCGCGCGATCTGGCGCTGTTCTACACCGAGGTGCTGGCCGAGCAGGACGGGCGCGTTGTCGCGGCAGGCGGCATCGGTCACGACGATTTTGCCTTTGAGGACTGGCGCTACTTCGGTCAGATGGGGGTCCACCCGGACTACCGGGGACAGGGCATAGGCACGGCGCTCCATGACGAACTGCTGCGCCGGGTGCGTGAGCGTGGGGCGCGTGAAGTTCGCACCATGTCCAGCGACGAGGCCACCGACGCACCGGGCCGGGCCTTTCTGGAGAAACGCGGTTACGTGGCGGCCTGGGAACGCTACGAGTCGCGGCTGAACACGGCGGACGTGGACCTTGCCCGCTTTGATGACCTGATGGCCTCGGTGGCCCAGGACGGGATCGAATTGCGCTCGTTGAACGACCTGCAAGACGAGCCACAGCGCAACCGCTGGCTGCACGAGCTGGACTGGGAACTGTTTCAGGACGTGCCGATGGGCATGACCCTGACCAAACGCCCGCTGGACGCCTGGGTTAAGCAGGAACTGGAAGACCCCACGCTGGCTGCCGGTCTCTCCTTCGTGGCCGTCCGTCCTGGCCGGCATGACCCGCTGACTGGCCCGTATGTCGGCTACAGCACGCTGGGGCGCAATCCATCCGGCTTTTACTACATAGGCATGACCGGGGTGAAGCGGGGGGATCGGGGCAAGGGCATCGCAAAAGCGCTGAAAGTGGCGGCCATGCGCGGCCTTGATGCAGCGGGCGGCGGCGAGATTCGCACCTTCAACGATCCGCCCAACGTCGCCATGATCGGAATGAATGAACAACTGGGGTTTAAACGGACCTCTACCCGCTACCGCTATGAGTTGAAACTGGAGGACACCCCATGACGGCAGCCACTCTGACCCTCCGCCCCGCCACCGACGCGGATCTGCCGGCCCTGGCGCGACTGATGAGCGGGGCCAATCCGCGCCACCCGGTCACGCCGCAGACCTGGGCGCAGGAGATCGCCGAACTGCGCGGGCATCCGCTGGGCCTGCACTTCACGCAGTGGCTGGCCGAGCAGGACGGGCAGCCGGTGGGCACGGCGCTGACCCTGCATCTGGCCGGGATGCACCACCCGGACCGCTACTGGGCCGAGGTGCTTGTTCCCCCACCGCACGCGCGGCGCGGCGTGGGGGGACGGCTGGCCGCCACGCTGGAGGCCCACCTGCAAGCACGCGGAGCGCGTGAGGTGCTGTCCGGCGCGTACGAGGACGAGCCGTGGGCGCTGAACTTTCTGACCCGGCGCGGCTTTTCCGAGACCATGCGGTACTTCGACAACGTGCTGGACATGGCTGAATTCGACGCTTCCGCCTGGGCCGAGGAGTCACAACTGCCGGATGGTCTGCGCGCCGTCTCGCTGGCCGAACTGATGGCACAGGTGGGCGTGGACGCCGCCGTCACCGCCTTCCACGCCGCCTTTGCCGAGGTTCGCGAGGACGTGCCGCGGTCGGGTGTTGCCACGCCGCTGACGCTGGAGGTGTTCCGCGCCCGCCTGAAAGGCCCGCAATTCTTCCCCGAAGGCATCCTGCTGGCCGTCACGGACGCGGGCGAGGTGGTGGCCCTGTCCGAGCTGCGGCCCAACGACAGCGATCCGGCGCGGCTGGACACCGGCCTGACCGGTACCCGCAGGGCGTGGCGGCGGCGCGGGCTGGCGCTGGCCCTCAAGCTGGCGGCGCTGCGGCTGGCGGGGGACATGGGGATTCGTGAGGTCTGGACCGGCAACGCGGACACCAACCTTCCCATGCTGGCGCTGAACGAACGTCTGGGCTTCTGCCCGCGCCCGGCATTTATCGAGATGCGCTGGGGGGGCGTGTGAGCGTCCCTGTCCGCCCGATTGAGGACGGCGAGTGGGAGGGGGCAGCCCGCATCCTGTCGCTGGCCCAGCCGCATGACCCCTGGAGCGCCGCAGAACTGCACAGGCGCGGGCAGGAGCAGGCGTCGTGGGGCTACACGGCTGGCGTGCTGGTGGCCGTGATGGACGGTGAGGTGCGGGGCATGGCCGCCTACGGGCAGAATCCCGGCGCGTACCACCCGCAGCGCTACGTGCTGGAGCTGGCGGTGGACCCGGCGCACGGGGGACAGGGCGTGGGCGGCGCGTTGTGGGCGGCCCTGGAAGCTGCCCTGCGCGGCCACGACGCGCGGCAGGCCCGTATCCTGGCCCGCGGGGACCACCCTGTCGCGCCCGGTTTTCTGGCCCGGCGCGGGTTCACGGCAGGCAAGCGGTACTTCACAAGTGCCCTGGACGTGACGGCCTTCGACGACTCGCCGTACCGTGACCTGCCCGGCAGGCTGGCCGCGCAGGGCGCCCGCATCCGCAGCCTGGCGCAGCTGCGGGCCGCAGGCACGCCGGACCTGGACACCCGCCTGCACGCCCTGATGTCTGATGTGCGCGGGGACGTGCCGCGCGACGATCCGGCCACGCCGCTGTCCCTGCAGGTGTTCACGGACGCCGTCCTGGGCGATCCCGGCCTGCTGCCGGAAGCCTATCTGGTGGCCGAGGCTGGAGGGGAGTGGATCGGCCAGACGGTTCTGTTTCGCAGCGGGGCCAGTCCGGAGCTGGGCACCGGGCTGACCGGCGTGACGCGGGGGTGGCGGGGCCGTGGCGTGGCGACGGCCCTGAAAGTCGCGGCCATTGGCGTGGCGCGTGGGCTGAGTGCGCCCACCATCCGCACCGACAACGCCAGTGACAACGTGCCCATGCTGCGCGTCAACGACCGTCTGGGCTTCGTGCGTGACCCGGCAACGGTCAGCTTTCTGCGGGTGTTCTGATCCGGAGGGCGGGGCGGTGAGGGACAATGGGGTGTGTTCTTCGTCTCGTCTTTCCCTCAGTCCCGGCCATGCTGCTGAGCATCGACTGGGACGCGTATTCCGGCACCCGTGAACTGGTCTTCGACGCGCCGATCTGGGGCACGCGCGATCTGGAACGGGACCGGCTGGCGGCGTGGCAGGCGCGGGCGCAGAAGCGGGGCGGGCAAGACTGGACCGCGCTGGACGACGATTTCCCCCTGTATCCCGGCTGGGAGGCGTTGCGGCAGTACGCCGGGGTGCCTGCCTTTGTGGCCCTCAGCCACGCGGACGCCTGGGGCTGGCTGAGGCAGTTTCCCGGCCAGGACGTGCTGAACATCGATTCGCACCATGACCTTGCCAGCCGCAGCGGGGACGCCCTGCGGGTGCGCCCCGGCAACTGGGCGGGCCTGGGCCTGCGGGCAGGGCTGATCCGCCGCTACACCTGCGGGTATCCGGGGTGGCACGCGGCCCTCCCGGTGGCCGAGGGCTTTGATCTGGAGCGCACCCGCGCCGAAGTTGCTCCTTTGCTGCCGCCGGAGGTCCTGGCCCGCGCCACGCTGGGCCGTGACCTGCCGCTGCCCCTCCCCGCACAGGTGACGGCGCTGCTGCTGGTGCAGTCCCCGGCCTGGACCAGTCCCGCCCACGACGCGGCATTTTTTGAGCTGGCCCAGCACCTGCACTGCGTCCCCCTGACCCAGCCGCTGCGGCGGCCCTCCGCCCCTTAGACCTCTTAAGGTCCGGACGGCAGGGCCGCGATACGATTCCAATCATCTATGTCCCTGCCCCTGATCGTAAGTGCCGGAGAAGCCCTGACCGACCTCGTGACCGCCGGGGGAGCCGCCTGGACGGCCCATCCGGGCGGGGCCGGCTGGAACGTGGCGCGGGCCTGCGCCGCCCTGGGTGTGCCCAGCGCCTTTGCCGGGGCGGTGGGCCGGGATAACTTCGGGGATGACCTGCTGGAGGCCTCTGCCGGGGCCGGACTGGACCTGCGCTTTCTGCAACGGGTGGACGCCCCCACGCTGATGGCGGTGGTGTACAGCGCCTCCCCGCCCGCGTACCGCTTTCTGGGCGAGAACAGCGCGGACCTGCACTTTGACCCGACCCAGCTGCCGGACGGCTGGCTGGGGGCCGCGAGGTGGCTGCACGTGGGCGGCATCAGCCTGAGCCGCTGGCCGCTGGCCGACACGCTGCTTTCTCTGGTGCGGGAAGCCCGCGCGGCAGGCGTGAAAGTCAGCTTCGATCCCAACGCCCGCCTCACCCACCGTCACCCGGAGTACCCAGCGGTCATGGAGCGGGTGGCGCGTCAGGCGGACCTGTTGAAGTTCAGCGACGAGGATCTGGCCTTTTTCTTCCCCAGCACCCCGGAGG
This sequence comes from Deinococcus aerolatus, assembly GCF_014647055.1. Taxonomy (NCBI): domain Bacteria; kingdom Thermotogati; phylum Deinococcota; class Deinococci; order Deinococcales; family Deinococcaceae; genus Deinococcus; species Deinococcus aerolatus. The sequence goes on from NZ_BMOL01000008.1 coordinate 47,918, forward strand.
CCGGGGCGATGCAGACACTGCGCGGCTGGAACCCGCGGGCGCCGATTGTGATCACGCGCGGCGCGGTGGGGGCCAGCCTGTACCACGCGGCGGGCCGGGCCGATCTGCCGGCCTTTCCGGTGCAGGTGGCCGACACCGTGGGCGCGGGCGACGCGCTGTGCGCCGGACTGCTGGTGTCGGCCACCGAACGCCCGCAGGCGCTGTGGACCGATCATCTGGCGCTGGGCCTGAAGGCCGCCGCCGCCGCCTGCGCCCACGCCGGGGCCTACGCGCCCACGCGGGCCGATCTGGCGGCGCTGGAAAAGGGCTGAGCAGGCGGCCCTAACGGTTCCAGAGGTACGGCGTGGTTGTCGTCACGGCCAGCAGGCCGCTGCGCTCCAGAATCGGGCGGGAGTATTCGCTGGAGTCGCTGTGCAGAAGGCGCACGCCGCGCTCCAGGGCGGAGCGGGCGCGGGCCGCAGTCAGGGCGCGGTACACGCCCCGGCCCCGCCACCCTGGCACCGTGCCGCCGCCCCACAGTCCAGCAAATTCGCTGTCTGGCACTACGTCCAGCCGGCCCACGCAGACCACCTCCTGTGGGGTCTCAGCGACCCACAGTTCCACGCGGCCCTGGCCTCCCTCGATGCGCCGCATCAGGGCGTCCACGCTGAAAGGCCGCCCGAAGGCCAGTTCCTGGGCGCGGACCGCCCGCCCCACGTCCGGGCGCGGATCGGGCTGGTGGTCAATGCGGCGAATGGTCACCCCCTGTGGAAGCGGAACCGGTTGGGTCAGGCACCGCGCCTCGCCCACCATGACCGTCTCGGGGGTGTCCGCCTGCAAGCCGTGCGCGATCAGGCGCTGCGGCAGGTCGGCGGGCGCGTCGTGGCCCCGCGTCTTCCACTCGAAGGAGGTGATCTGCGGGTCGGCAGCGTAGTGGGCGACGGTCTGCGCGATCAGGTGATCCAGCACCGACCCGGTCAGGCCGTCCAGCGAACGGTACGACACGAAGCCCCGGCTTCCGGATCTGCCGCGCCACAGCGGCCCGGCCCGGTCCACATTGTCGGTGCCGGTCATCTCGGCCCCCTCGCGCAACTGGGCGTCGTAGGCGGCCAGCAGAAGATTCCGGTCGACTTTGGGCGCGGGACTGGGCATGGCTCAGCTTAACGGCGGGCGCGTCCGCCGGTCTTCTTGAGAATCCTCTCGCAAGAACGCCCCGGTGGGCGTACACTGCCCCGGTGCTGGGCGTGGAACATCTCACCGTGAAGTACGGCTCTCAGGTTGCGCTGGAAGACGCCAGTGTGCGCTTCGAGGCCGGCACCTTCTCGGCCATCATCGGCCCCAACGGCGCGGGCAAGTCCACGCTGCTGCGGACGCTGGTGGGCCTGCTGCCGGACCACAACGACGCCGTGCGCTTCGATGCGGGGCACACCGCGCAGAACTGTATCTCCTACGTGCCGCAGCAGCAGACGCTGGACTGGGGTTTTCCGGTCACGGTCTGGGACGTGGCGATGATGGGCCGCACCGGGCGCCTGGGCTGGCTGCGCTGGCCGGGCCGGGCGGACCGCGAGCGGGTGGCGGCGGCGCTGAGGGAAACCGGCGTGTACGAGCTGCGTCACCGCCACATCGGTGCCCTGAGCGGGGGCCAGCGCCAGCGTGTGCTGCTGGCCCGCATGCTGGCGCGCGACGGCCACCTGTTACTGCTGGACGAACCGCTGACCGGTGTGGACGCCACGACGCAGGAACAGCTGATGGCCCTGTTGCGCGCCCAGGCTGATAGAGGCCGCGCCGTGGTGATGGTCACGCACGATCTGGAGCAGGCCCGGCGCTGGTGCGATCACCTGATCCTGATCAACCGGCGCGTGGTGGCCGACGGCACGCCCGAGCAGGTCTACACGCCGCAGAACATCGAGGCCACCTTCAGCACGTCGTTTCTGGGACACACGCATGCCGGGGCGTGAGCGGGCGGCGGCGTGCGCCGAACCTGCCCGCCTGCTGGCGCTCTGCCCGCGCGTGAGGCGCTGACGCTGTGGACTTCCTGACCGATCCCCTGCAATTTGATTTCTTCGTGCGGGCGCTGCTGGCCGTCGTGCTGGTCAGCGTGCTGTGTGCCCTGGTGGGCGCGTGGGTGGTGCTGCGCGGCCTGAGCTACATTGGGGACGCCATGAGTCACGCGGTGCTGCCGGGCATCGTGGGGGCCTTTCTGTCGGGCGGCAGCCTGCTGCTGGGGGCGCTGGTGGCCGCTGTGCTGACCGCGCTGGGCATCGGCGTGGTGGGCCAGCGCAGCGGCCTCAAGCAGGACAGCGCCATCGGCATCGTGTTCGTGGGCATGTTCGCGCTGGGCATCGTGATGCTCTCGCGGGTGCCCACCTTTACCTCGGACCTGAGCCACTTCTTAATCGGCAACCCGCTGGGCGTGACCACGGCGGACCTGTGGGGCGCGGCGGCAGTGACGCTGGTGGTGGGCGCCGTGTTGGGTGCGGTGCAAAAGGAACTGCTGCTGGCCTCCTTCGATCCCACCGAGGCGCGGGCGGTGGGCCTGCCGGTGCGCCGCCTGGAAAGCCTGTTGCTGATCCTGATCGGACTGGTGGTGGTGCTGACCGTGCAGCTGGTGGGCACCACCCTGAGCGTCAGCCTGCTGATCACCTCCAGCGCCGCCGCCCGCCTGCTGTCGCGCAGCCTGCCGCGCATGATCGCGCTGGCCGCCGCGCTGGGCACCGTGGGCGGCGTGGTGGGGTTGTACCTCAGCTATTACCTGGACACGGCGACGGGCGCCACCATCGTGCTGGTGAACACGGCGGTCTTCTTGCTGGTGCTGCTGTTCCGGCGGCGGGAGTAGGCAAGAGTAGGCAAAAGGGGGAACGCGGGGCCTCCGCTAAGGTTTCTGGCCTCCCCTGACCCACCCGCGATACACTCTCCCCAACGCTTCCGGGTTGCCCGGCGTTCGCCCTCCGTCCACTCAAAGGATGTTTCCAGTTGCGTCTCAACCCCCTGTAATCATGGATTGAATTGTCTTCCCAGTCTGTCTGGGAGGGCCTTCGCCCGCAGGGGGTGGAATGTGTTGTTGCGCTGTGCAGAAGTCGCCCGGATCTATGGCGACGAGACGGTGTTTGAAGGTGTGAATGTAGAGATCGGAGCGGGCGAACGCCTCGCGCTGATCGGGGAAAACGGCAGCGGTAAGAGTACGCTGCTGCGCGTACTGGCGGGGCTGGACGCGCCGGATGCGGGCACGGTGACGCGGGTGGGCCGGGTGGCCCTGCTGGCGCAGCACACGGAGTCGGAGGCGGGTACGCTGCTGGACGCCGTGACGCCCCCAGCATTATGGCGGGCGCGGCGGGCTTTCGAGGCGGCCTCTGCTGCGCTGGAACAGGCGGATGACGCGGCGCTGCACGCCTTCGCGGAGGCCGAGGAAACCTATCGGCGGGCTGGCGGCTACGACTTTGCGGCGCGGGCGGCGGGCGTGCTGGATGGTCTGGGCCTGGACGCGGGGCAGGACAGCGCCCGGTTGTCCGGCGGCCAGACCCGCCGCGTAATGCTGGCGCGGCTGCTGCTGTCGCCCGCCGACGTGTACCTGCTGGACGAACCCACCAACCACCTGGACGCGGACGGCGCGGCGTGGCTGGAAGGCTGGATTCGGGCCTCGGACGCGGCCTTCGTGCTGGCCAGCCATGACCGCGCCTTGCTGGACGCGGTGGCGGGACGCACGGCGGAACTGGAGCGCGGCACGCTGAGCGTGTACCCCGGCGCGTACACAGCGGCAATGACGGTCAAGGCGACGTTGCGGGCGGCGCAGGAGCGCGACCACGCCGCTTTCCGGCGCAAACGGGCAGCGCTGGAGGAGGAGCGGCGGCGGCAGGCCAGCAAGGGCGGGGTGGAGGAGAACCGCAACCGCGCCCCCGACAACGACAAGTTTCGCTCCACCTTCAAAGCGGAGCGGGGCCAGCAGATCTTCTCGGCCAGGGCAAAGGCGATGCAGCGGCAGATCGAGCATCTGGATTCTTACGCCACGGCCAAACCCTTTCAGGACCGCCGCACGGTGCGCCTGGAGTTGCCGCCCGCCCCACCCGGCCCCTCGAAAGTGCTGACGGTGCGCGAGTTAAGCGTCTGTCGCGCTGAGGCTACCATTCTGGCGGGGGTGAATCTAGACGTGCGGCGCGGCGACCGCATCGCCCTGACCGGGCCGAACGGCGGCGGCAAGAGCACGCTGCTGGGCGCCCTCCTGGGCACGCTGCCGTCCACGGGCGAGGTGCGCTGGGGGCCGGGGCTGACCGTCTATGCGGCGGGCCAGCACGGCGAGGAAGTGTCGGGGCTGGACACGGTGGGGAACGCGCTGCTGGACGCCAATCCCACCCTCACCCCGCACCAGTTGCACGAGGTGGCGGCGAGGCTGCAGCTGCCGGGCGGCCCCGCGTTTCCGCTGGCCGGGCTGTCGGGCGGCCAGCGCACCCGCCTGAGTCTGGCCCGCCTGAGCGTCACGCGGGCGGGGGTGCTGATGCTGGACGAACCGACGAACCACCTGGACGTGCGCGCCATTGAGGCGCTGGAAGGGCTGCTGCTGAACTTTCCCGGCACGGTGCTGCTGGCCAGCCATGACCGCGCGCTGACCCGGCGGGTGGCGACGCGGGTGTGGACGGTGGAGGGCGGCGGGGTACGTGAACTTCAGGTGGACGCTCCACCCGCCGGCGTTCCTACTGGAAGCGCACCGTCGCCAGCACCTTGGTAAACAGCGCGTTGGCCGCCGCGTAGCGGGCAGGCGAGTCGGTCAGCTGAAACGAGTACAGGTTCTTCGCGCCGTTGCCGTACCACACGCGAATCCGCAACTGGCCCTGCGGGTGGGTCACGCTGTACTCGCGCTCGCTGCCGCCCACGCCGCCGTAGCGGGCGGCCCGGCTGGACAGCTGCTTGAGGGTCACGCCGCTGGACTTGAGGCCCGCCTCGAACTTGGAAAATTCGGTGTTCAGGTCCACCGCCGCCCCGTTTTTGGGCATGAACAGCAAGCGGATCAGCGTGGCGGGCGGGGCCTTGGCCGACACCAGGCTGACGCCGGAGGTGCCGTCGGCAAAATCCGCGCCCAGCCAGCCCTGCGGCAGGCTGACCCTGAACGGCAGTTTGGCGTCGCTGAACGGCACCAGCGTCTGTGCGCCCGCTGCGCCCAGGCTGGAGGCGGCCAGGGCCAGTGCAGCGGCGGTCATCACGTGGGAGGCTTTCATAGCACCGACGGTAGCAACCCCCCGTGAGGACTGGGCGCGTCCCGGCGTCAGCGCCGGATCAGCCCCGGCCGGGGCCACAGCCGCAGGTTGCCCACACCGGCCACGTCACGCAGGTCCACCGGGCCGTAGATGCGGCTGTCTAGGCTGGACCCCAGGCGGCGGTTGTCGCCGATGACCCAGACCTTGCCCGGCGGCACCCGCAGTGGGGGCTGGTCCTGCACGAAGCCCTCGCTGGCGTAGCTCTCGGCCAGCGGGGCGCCGTTGACCACCACGCGCCCGTCCTGCACCACCACCGTGTCGCCGGCCAGCGCCAGGGCACGTTTGATGTTGTAGGGCCGGTGGCGCACCCCCCAGAGGGTCTCGAAGCTGTAGGGGCTGTCTGCCGGCGCCCTGAACACCAGCAGGTCGCCCCGGCGCGGGTACGGCGTGGGCAGGCCCCAGGCCCGCAGCCAGCGCGGGTACTTCAGCAGCAGCAGCACGTCGCCGCTGTTCAGGGTCTCCTGCATCGAGTCGCCGTCCACCCGCGCCAGCGTGCCCACGAAGGTGGTCAGCAGATACACCGGCAGCAGCGCCCCCAGAATCCACGTGCGCCAGGCCTGGCGCCAGGAGCCGGAAGTTGATGCGGGGGAGGCCGGATTCACGGCTGCCCAGGCTAGCAGAGTGGGGCCACGCGGCATCCTGACCTGCCGCCCACAGAGGGGCAGGCTATGACCCCTGGGCCGGAGCACGCAATGAGACCAGGGCACTCCCATACCGCGTCAGATCTTCATATTCGCTTCAGAGTTTGGGTGGAACTTTCGGCTGGGGCCTTACCCTGCGTGATATGAGTGCTCCCGCGCAACCCCAGCTCAAGATTGAGAAATACGAAGAGGGCGACGGCGTCCCCGCCCAGACCGGCAAGATGGTCCGGGTGCACTACACCGGCACGCTGGAAAACGGCCAGCAGTTCGATTCCAGCCGTGACCGCGGCGAACCCATCGAGTTCCCGCTGGGCGTGGGCTACGTGATTCCCGGCTGGGATCAGGGCATCGCGCAGTTGCGGGTGGGCGACCGGGCCAGGCTGACCATCCCCGCGGCCCTCGGCTACGGCGAGGCGGGCGTGCCCGGCGTGATTCCCGGCGGCGCGACACTGATCTTCGACGTGGAACTGCTGGACGTGCGCTGAGCCACTGACCCTCGCCGCCTGCGTCTTTTGAGGGACGCAACCCTGGCCCAGTCTGGGGCGTAATGTGAATCATGACCCATCCAGACGATCAGCGGCCTCCGGCCGACCCACCGGCCGAGGGTGAGGCGCAGCCGGCACGCCGGCCCCAGGGCAATGCCCCCTCGTGGGTAGACGACGTGCTGGGCAAACCGGCCACGCCAACGCCCCCAGACGGTCCTGACCCAGATGGTCCTGCGCTAGGCAAGCCCAACCTCAGCAAGACCCCGGCTTCGGGGGGTGACCTGCGGATTCCCGAACCCGCGCGGCCCACTCCGGCCCCGGTGCCCGGTCCAGAGGACTGGATTTCCCGCGTCACGGGCAGCCCGCCCCCGCCCAGCGTCCAGACCCCCAGCGCCCAGATCCCCAGCACGCTGCATGGCAGCGTCCCGCAGGCCAGCCCTCAGCCGCGCCCCACCGCGCCGGACCTGGACGCCTGGGGGGAGCCGCAGCGGCCCCTGTTCTCGCCGGCCACCCAGGCGGACGAGCGGCCCGTCAGACCGGATGTGGAGGGGTCGGCGCCGACGAGTGACGTTGCCCAGAAACGCCTGATTGCCGGGCTGCTGGGGATTTTTCTGGGTAGCCTGGGCGTTCATAAATTCTACCTGGGCCTGAACACCCAGGGCCTGCTGATCCTGGGCGTCAACGTCGGCGTGTGGATTCTGGCCCTGCTGGTCGGCCTGTTAACGCTGGGCCTGGGGCTGATCATCACCATTCCGCTGGCCGGTCTGGTCAGCAGCGCGCTGGGGCTGCTGGGCCTGATCGAGGGCATCCTGTACCTGACCAAATCCGACACGGATTTCCAGCGGGACTATCTGGTGACCAGGAAGCCCTGGCTGTAAACAACAGGCTGCAAAGAAGCGGGCGGGGACCCGGGCCGGACCCTCAGCCCCGCTCCTCCAGTGCCCCCGCGATATCCGCCTTCAGGTCGGCGACGGCCTCCACGCCCACGCTCATGCGGATGGTCTGGGGGGTGACCCCGGCGGCGCGGCGGGCGGCTTCGGGAACGCGCCCGTGGGTGGTGGTCCAGGGGTGCACAACCAGGGTCCGGACGTCGCCCAGGTTGGGGGCAATGCGCAGCACGCGCAGCCGCGACAGGAAGGCGGCGGGGTCCGGCACCTCAAAGGCCAGCACTGCGCCGTGCCCGCCGTGCAGGTAGCGCCCCGCCTGGGCATGAAAGGGGTGGTCTTCCAGGCCCGGATAGCTGACGCTGCCCACGCTGGGCTGCTCCCGTAGCCAGCGGGCCAGTTCCAGCGCGCTCTCGCATTCGCGTGACAGCCGCAGCGCCAGCGTTTCCAGCCCCTGCGCGATTAAAAACGCGCTGTGGGGGGCCAGGTTCATGCCCAGCTGACTGGCCCCCAGCCAGCGCTGCCGCCACGCCAGCGCCGCGTCCCCGCGCACGTTCAGGACGCTGTTCTCGCCGCCGTCGGTGTAGCTGGGGTTGCGGGTCAGGGTGTGCCGCGTGCCAACCGTGACGCTGCCGCCCATGACGCTGCCGTGGCCGCCCGCCCACTTGGTCAGCGACTGCGCCACGATGTCGGCCCCGTGCTGCAGCGGACGGCACAGGTAGCCCACGCCCCCGCAGGTGTTGTCGATGGCCAGCAGAGCACCGAGTTCATGTGCGATTTCAGCGAACGCCCCGATGTCGGCGATGTCCCCGGCCGGATTGCTGATCATCTCGGCCCAGACCAGCCGGGTGTTGTCCTGCATGGCGGCACGAATGGCGCTGGGCGTGTTGTCCACCAGCGTGGCGGAAATGCCCATCAGCGGCAGGATGTTGCTGAGCATGCCGGTGGTGCCGCCGAACAGGCTGGACGCCGAGACCACATGGTCCCCGGCGCGGCACGCACTCAGGATGGCGGTGAGGGTGGCGGCCTGGCCGCTGGCAAGGGCCACCGTGCTGTCCCCGCCCTCCAGCGCGGTGATCCGGCTTTCCAGGGCGCGAACGGTGGGATTTTGCAACCGGGCGTAGCTGAGGCCGGTGTTGTTCTCGAACTCATTCTGCGCCTGCTCCAGCGTGTCGAACTGAAAGGCGGCGGCGGCGTGGATGGGAAAGCCGATGGTCTGCCCCAGCCCCCGCGGAATGCTGGACTGCACGGCAGCAGTTTCGTAGCCCCAGTCGGTGTCGGGCAGGTCGGCAGGGGAGGGGTCGCTCATGCGTCCACGCTACGCGCGTGCGGGCCGGAACGCACGGGGCATGTCCATCACACCAGGCCCGGTGCTGACGTTCGGGGTGCTGACGTTCAGGCGGTCAGCCTCAGCGGCTTCAGACCTTGCCCCTGATGGCGTCGCGGATCTCGGCCAGCAGTTTTTCCTCGTTGCTGGGCTGGGCCACCGCTGCCTTATCCTCGCGCTTGAAGCGCTCGATCAGGTGGTTGAAGGGAATGATGACGAAGAAGTAGATGATGGCCGCCGTCAGAATGAAGCTGAGCAGCGAGGTCAGGAACGCGCCGTACTTGAAGATGCTGCCGTTGACCGTGAAGGTCAGCGCCGTGAAGTCCGGCACCCCGCCGAAAATGCCAATAATCGGAAGGATCAGGCCGCTGGTGAAGGAATCCACCAGTTTGCCGAAGGCCGCCCCAATCAGCACGCCGACAGCAAGGTCTACGAGGTTGCCGCGCAACAGGAACTTCTGAAATCCACGCACCATATGTGAAGTGTGCTTCATTTGATGTTGGGTGGCAACTGCGATGACCCCCGGCACGGCGCATCCACCCCACGCGTCCTGGCATGAGCGTCCAATCCACTGTGGGGGAGCGAGGGACGAAGAGAACAAGCATGCCTGTGGGCCATGGCAACCCAGGTCGTGTGGGGAAGCGGTGAGCGTCAGTCCACTATGATCGTGTCCATGTCCCTGACCCCCACGGCCCTGCTGTTCCTCAGCGTGCAGCGCTGGCGTCTGGAAGGCCACCCGCACGAGCGGGAACTGGCACGCGGGTGGGCGCGGGCGGTGGATGAGGCCCGCGCGGGCGGGCAGTTGATCGTGCTGCTTCAGTGGGACGGCGCGGCCGACACGCCGGGCGAGACCTTCGGCAAGGGCTGGACGCTGCACCCCGATTTCCGGGCTGAGGCGGGTGACCTGCTGATCCGCGCCATGCTGCCGGACGCCTTTGCCCATACCGATCTGGCTGCTGAACTGCACGCCCGCGCCGTCCGCGATCTGGTGCTGCTGGCCCGGCCGGACGCCCCGGAAGCGGCGGCCACCGCCGGGTCAGCCCAGGCCGCCGGCTTTACCGTGCGCGTGCTGGACCTTCCTGCCCTGGCCTGAGCCGTCCCACAGGTCACGAAATATTCAGCCCAGCATCTGCCCGTGCTCGTCCAGCGCCGGGTACGGCTCGCCGCGCTCGCGGTACGCGGGGGCCAGCTCCGGATAGCCCCACTCGAAGGCCAGCCGCGCCAGCTCCTCTGGCGCAAGCTGGGGCGCCTCGTACATGCCCGCCGCCAGCCGTTGTCGCTGCGCCTCGAACAGGATGGTGGCCGCCGCCACCGAGACGTTCAGGCTCTGCACCATGCCGAACATGGGGATGATGATGTTGCCGTCCGCCGCGTCCGCCGCCGCGTCGGCCACGCCCCACTTCTCGGCGCCCAGCAGCACGCAGGTGGGCCGGGTGTAGTCGGCCTCGCGGTAGTCCACGCTGCGCTGCGAGAGGTGCGTGGCCAGCACCTGCACGCCCTGCCCCTGCAATTCACGCACGGTCTCCAGCGTGTCCGCGTGCGTCTGGACCCGCACCCACTTGTGCGCGCTGCCGGAGGTGGCCTCGAAGGTGTTGCCCTCAAAGTCCAGCGGCTTGCCGTTGCCCGGCGGCACGGCGTGGGCGGTGAGCACCCCCACCGCGTCGCAGGTGCGGACAATGGCCGAGAGGTTGTGGGGTTTGTTGACCTGATCCATCAGGACGGTCAGGGTGGGCTGGCGTTTGCTCAGCACCCGCAGAATCTTGGCGTAGCGCTCGGGGGTCATAACACCGCAGGGTAACGCAGCTCAGCCGGGATACGGCGCGGTACGCGCTGCCCAGATGGACCACTCCAGCTGTCCGGCTGGAAAGGTGGTGGACTCATGCCCGCGTAAATAACGCCGCCCCGTCTTCCCGCCGGGTCTCCACCAGATCCCCCCGTGCCGTCAGGTATTCGGCCAGCGCCGCCGTCTGGTCCAGCAGCAGGATGGCCTGCATGGGGCGCAGGCGTGGGTGCAGCGCGTGGGTCAGGTCATGGACAGTGACCGGCGCGGCAGCAGCGTCCAGCACGGCACGCAGCTTGTCGTCGTAGCGGTCCCGCAGGCTCTGGATGCGGCCCTGCCAGTCGTGCATGGGGCCGTCGTGCCCGCCCAGGGCCACGCCCACGCCGTCCAGCGCCTCGATGCGGTCCAGTGAGGCGAGGTAGTGTCGCAGCCCGGCCCCGCGCTGAGCACGCTCTGGCATCAGCGGCGGCGAGTTGCGCGGCAGCAGGTGATCGGCGCTGAGCAGCAGATCGTCCACGCGCAGGCACACCTGCGAGCCGTCGTGGCCGGGGGTGTGAATCACTGTGAACACGTCGTCCAGCACGTCGCCGTCTCTCAAGACGGTCTGCACCCTCACCGCTTCCGGCAGCATGGTGTTGCGGGCGCGGCGGCGCAGACGTTCGGCGTACTCGGCTTCCGTTCCGCCGCCGGTCAGCCCCAGCCAGCGGATGTGCCCCTCCATGTCGGCCTGCCGCGTGACCGGGTCGCCCTGCGGGTGTTCGAGGGTCTGAACGGCTCCCTCATGCGCGGCGACGGGCGCGGCGGTCCGGCTGCGAACGAACGGCAGCCCCGCCACATGGTCCGGGTGCGGGTGCGTGACCACCACGCGGTCCAGGGTCTCCCAGGCCACCGTCTCACTGTAGTCGCGGCGAATGGCCTCCAGCCCTGCCTCCAGCGCGGCGGTGCTGGCCTCGTGGCTCCCCCCGGCGTCCACCAGCGCAGTGTAGGTGGGCGCGGCAGGCTCGCCCCGCACCACCACGAACACGTTCGCGGCGAAGTGCGGAAAGGCCGGCACGCTCAGCGTGTAGACCCGCGTGCCGCCGGACGTGACGTGGCGGGTGGGCCGCGCCGCTGCGGAGGCCGGGGAAGAGACGGGGGTGGAGGCACTCATGCCCGCACCCTAGAGCAGTCGCCCCGGCCAGAGTGTCATTTCAGGTGTCGCCGGGGGCTGTTCTTGTGTCCCGGTCTACTTGCAGCGGATGTCCTGCCCGAACCACTTGTCCGACAGTCTGGCGTAGGTGCCGTCTTCCAGCAGGTTCACGAGTGCGCCGCTCATGGCCCCGTGCAGGGCCGCATTGCCCCTGGCGACGGCCCCGGCGTTGCGCTCGTTGCTGATGGCCTGGCCGATCAGGAACTTGCCGGTCTGGCCCGTCGTCTTGAGCATGTAGGCAACAACCGGGCCGTTGCTGGTCCAGGCGTCCACCCGGCCCGACTGCAGCGCCGCCAGGACGGCCTGGTCATTGGGGTAGGTCCGCACGTCCCGGATGCCGGGAATGGCCTTCAGCACCGGAATCTGTGCGGTGCCCACCTGCGTTCCCACCGTCTTGCCAGCCAGCGCCTGCCGGGTCAGGGGGCCGCCCGCCCTGGCCACAATATTGACTGCGGAGCAGTAGTGCGGCGGCAGAAAGTCCACCGCCTTCTGCCGCGCGGGCGTGATTGCGTGGGAGGCCACCACGGCGTCGAAACGCCCCTGGTTGAGCGAGATCAGCAGGTTGTCGAAGGGCTGCACCACCCACTCCACCTTCAGGCCCAGCGCCTGCCCCAGCGCGTTGCCCAGGTCCACCTCAAAGCCCATCAGCGCCTTGCCCTCGTAGAAGTTGAAGGGCGGAAAGGCAGCCTCGGTACCCAGCCGCAGCGTTCCCGACGCCGTGATCTGGTCCAGGGTGCGCGGGGCGGCCAGCGCGGTGGCGGACAGCAGCAGGGCAGCACTCAGCAGGGGGACAACTCGGATCATGGCAGAACCTCCGGTTAGTGGAGCAGGGTTTTTGGGGGGGCAGCATACAAGGCTGGGGCAGGCTGGGGTGGTCTGTTCAGCATAGGCCCAATGACTGCCGCGCCGCCCACGCGTGGCCCCGCTTCCCTCCCGAGAATCGGCCCACACATTCCGAAATAGAGGCGCGTATTACACTTCTGTCATGAGCCACATGCAACTGGTGCAGGAGCAGAAAGGCGACGGCCTGACGTTTCGGATTCACGCGCTGACCCACGTGACCCGGTATTCGGCGTCCTCGGACGGTGAGCTGGCCGAGACGCGCGTGATGGACGGGCGCTTCACGGTGGAAGCGCAGCTGCACGGCTCCGGCGTGCTGATCGAGCCGGGTGCTTTTCAGTACAGCCACGGCAACATCCAGGCCAAGGTGGAGCAGCAGGCCAAGGGCGGCTTTCTCAGCCGGGCCATCGCCACGGCGGGTACTGGCGAGAGTGCGTTCGCCACCCGCTTCACCGGCCAGGGCAAGGTCTGGACCGAGCCGACGCGCAAGCACTTCATCATCGCGGAGTCCAGCGGGGCCAAGGGCGACGACATGATTCTGGACGACAAGGCGTTCTACATGGCCCAGGACACCATGCAGCTGGGGACCCACACCCACACTTCCATCGCCGGGGCATTGTCGGGCAACGGGCTGCGCCAGCCCAAGCTGTCGGGCAAGGGCATCTTCGTGGTGGAGTCCCCGGTGCCGGTCTCGGAGGTGGAGGTGATCGAGCTGAGCGGGAGCGACAGCCTGATCGTGGACGGCGACCTGATGCTGATGTACAGCGCCTCGCTGAACGTGGAACTGCGCCCGCTGGTGCGCGGGCTGCGCAACGCCATGCGCAGCGGTGAGGGGCTGGTGTTCATGATCAGCGGCCAGGGCAGCGTGTTCCTGACGCCCACCCACCGCAACCTCTCGGCCGCCACGCTGTAGGGGTGCCGCAGGAAAGCGTGAAGGGCCGCGCCGCGCCCCATGCTTTACGCTGCCTCCATGCTGACGTTTGGGGAAGCCGCGCGGCGCGGCGCGGACACAATGGGAGAGGAAGTGCTGCGGCTCTCGGCGCAGGGCGTGCGCGGCATGGTGCTGCTGCCGGAGTTCGAGGAAGCCTTTTACCTGAGCGTCAATCTGCCGGAGCAGCTGGGCCGCCTGTTCGCGCCCATCAATCCCGCCCGGGTTGACGAGGACGCGCTGGAGGGCCTGACCGCGCGGGCCGAGGCGCTGATCCGCACCAGCTTTTTAATGGACGACGCGGTGCAGCGCTTCTACCGGGCGCTGCACAACGCTGGCCTGGACCGCGGCGCGGTGCATGTGCGCCGTCCAGGGCTGCGGTCCAACGAGGAGGCGCGGGTCACGCCCCCCGGCACGGCGGCCCTGCAGGCGGTCAAGCGGCTGTGGGCCAGCGACTGGGCCTTTGGCGCGGTGCTGACCCGGCTGGACGAGACCGGCGGCGTGGGTCTGGACGCCCGCCCCACCCTGGTCCTGCCCGGTCTGAGCGGCACGCCGGACCCGCTGCTGGCCGAGGCGCTGGGCGTTCAGACTGCCTGGGTCAACGAGACCGGCCTTGTCGGGCTGCCCTGAGCGCCGGGGCAGGATGGCCGGGAGATGACATGACGGTGCAGGCCCCCGCTCCCCATCCTCTGCTGTTCGCGGCGCTGGGCACGCTGGTCTTTCTGAACGTCTACGCGCCGCAGAGCCTGCTGCCGGTGCTGGCGCAGGAGTTCGGTGCGGGCGCGGCACAGGTGGGCTTCGTGGTGGGCGCCACCACCCTGGCGATGGCGCTGGCCTCGCCGCTGGTGGGCGTGCTGGCCGACGCCCTGGGCCGCCGGGGCGTGGTGGTCTGGGCCTTTGCGTTGTTGACCGTGCCGGCGGTGCTGGCGGTCTTTGCGCCCACGCTGGGTACCCTGAACGCGGCCCGTTTCGCCCAGGGCCTGCTGATTCCGGGCGTGATGGTGGCCCTCAATGCTTTTATTGCCGAAGAGGTGCCGCCGGCCGGGCGCGCCCGCGCCCTGACGCTGTACGTGACCGGCACGGTGCTGGGCGGGTTCCTGGGCCGGTTCCTGGCGGGGCTGGTGGCGGTCCGCTGGGGCTGGCACGCGGCGTTCTGGCTGCTGGCGCTGGCCTCGCTGGCCGGGTTCTTTCTGGCCCGCGCCGGACTGCCCCCCGAACGGCACTTCACGCCCCAGCGGAACGTGCGTGTGGTGCTGGAAGGCCTGGGCGCCCACCTGAGAAACCCCGCGCTGCTAGCGACCTGCGCGGTGGGCTTTCTGATTCTGTTCACGCTGGTGGGCCTGTTCAACACGCTGACGCTGCGGCTGGCCGCCCCCCCCTACGCGCTGAACACCGCCCAGACGGGCCTGATCTTCGCCGTCTACCTGCTGGGCGTGGTGATCACGCCGGTGGCCGGGCCGCTGCTGGCGTTGCGCGGCCCCCGGATTGCCCTGCTGACGGCGGTGGGGGCCAGTCTGGCGGGACTGCTGCTGACCCTGGCCGCGCCGCTGCCCGTGATCATTGTCGGCGTGGCAGCGGGGGCCTGCGGCGTGTTTCTGGCGCAGTCCGCCGCCCTGAGTGCCGTGCAGCGCGAGGTCACGCGGGCGCGCAGCCTGGCGTCGGGGCTGTACCACGCGGCGTACTACGGCGGGGCTGCCGCCGCCAGCGTGCTGGCCGGTCACGCGTACGAGGTTGGCGGCTGGCCCACAGTGGTGCTGCTGGTGACGGGCAGCATGGCGCTGGCCGGCGTGGTGGGTGTGCTGGGCTGGCGGAAAAGTGGCGCGGTCTGAGCTAGCCTCACACCATGAATCTTGAACAACTGTGCGCTCCCGGCGCGTACCCTGGCCTGCACCTGGAGGCGCATGACCTGACCGAACGGGGCAGCGGCATCCTGGAGATCGTGATCCGCAGCGAGAAGACGCTGAACAGCGTCAACGCTGAGGCCCACCGCGCCCTGACCGGGGTGTGGCGCGACATCGACGCCGCTGAGGGCGTGCGCTGCGTCCTGATCCGGGGTGAGGGGCGCGGCTTCTCGTCGGGCGGGGACTTCACGCTGATTGAGGAGATGAGCAGCGACTTCACCGCCCTGGCCCGCGTGTGGCGCGAGGCGCGCGATCTGGTGTACAACGTCGTGAACTGCGGCAAGCCCATCGTGAGCGCCATCCACGGCCCCTGCGTGGGCGCGGGGCTGGCGGTGGCGCTGCTCTCGGACGTGAGTGTAGCGGCAAAAACCGCCCGCATTCTGGACGGGCATGTGCGGCTGGGCGTGGCCGCCGGGGACCACGCCGCAATCATCTGGCCGCTGCTGTGCGGGCTGAACAAGGCCAAGTACCACCTGCTGACCGGCGAACCCGTCTCCGGCGAGGAGGCCGAGCGCATCGGGCTGGTCAGCCTGTGCGTGCCGGACGATGAACTGCTGGACCGTGCCTGGAAGGTGGCCCGCACCCTGGCGGCAGGCAGCCCCACGGCGGTCCGCTGGACCAAGTACGCCCTGAACAACTGGCTGAGGGCGATGGGACCGACGTTTGACGCCAGCCTCGCCCTGGAGTTCCTGGGCTTCACCGGCCCCGACGTGAAGGAGGGCCTGAGCAGCCTGCGCGAGAAGCGGCCGCCGAACTTCGCGGAGGACGCGCCGATCTGAAGACACTCAGACCTGCAGCCGTGTGAACCTCCCCCTGTTCCCCCCAAAGGAACGCCCGGCCCGCCCCCGCCCCCGCCGCGTTATGGTGGGCTGAACATCAATTCACCCAGGAGGAAGTCCCATGACCAATCAGTCCAAGAGCGACAAACACCCCGTCCGTGTGGCCGTGACCGGCGCGGCGGGCCAGATCGGCTACAGCCTGCTGTTCCGCATCGCGTCCGGCGACATGCTGGGCAAGGATCAGCCGGTCATCCTGCAACTGCTGGAAGTGACCCCGGCCCTCAAGGCGCTGCAGGGCGTCGTGATGGAACTGCGCGACTGCGCCTTCCCGCTGCTCGCGGACATCGTGACCAGCGATGACCCCAACGTGGCGTTCAAGGACGCCGACTACGCCCTGCTGGTGGGCGCGATGCCGCGCAAGGCCGGCATGGAGCGCGGCGACCTGCTGTCGGCCAACGGCGGCATCTTCAAGCCCCAGGGCGAGGCGCTGAATAGGGTGGCCAGCCGCGACGTCAAGGTGCTGGTGGTGGGCAACCCCGCCAACACCAACGCCCTGATCGCCCAGCAGAACGCCCCCGACCTGACCCCCGGCCAGTTCACGGCAATGGTTCGTCTGGACCACAACCGCGCCGTGTCGCAGCTGGCCGAGAAGACCGGCGAGCCCGTCACCGCCATCCAGAACCTGACCATCTGGGGCAACCACTCCAGCACCCAGTACCCGGACCTGAGCGCCGCCACCGTGAGCGGCAGGCCTGCGCTGGAACTGGTGGACCGCGAGTGGTACGAGGGCCAGTACATCCCCACCGTCGCCAAGCGCGGCGCGGCCATCATCGAGGCGCGCGGGGCCAGCAGCGCGGCCAGCGCCGCCAGCGCCGCGATTGACCACATGCGCGACTGGGCGCTGGGCACCCCCGAGGGCCAGTGGGTCAGCATGGGCATTCCCTCGGACGGCAGTTACGGCGTTCCCGAAGGCCTGATCTACGGCTTCCCGGTCAAGTGCAGCGGCGGCAGCTACGAGATCGTGCAGGGCCTGGACGTCTCCGACTTCAGCCGGGGCAAGATGGACGCCACCGCCCAGGAACTGACCGAGGAACGCGACGAGGTGCGTAAGCTGGGTCTGGTCAAGTAACACCACGACTGTCGAGGGGGTGAGGCTTGCGGGCCTTGCCCCCTTTTTCCCATGTATGCGCCCTTCAACGTGCCTGCCCTGCTGGGCCGCCCGCTGGAACTGCGCCTGACGACGGACGGCGGCCTGGCTGGATTGATCTTCCTGATCAAGGCGCACACCGGCCAGGAGCTGTCCAAAGACGACGCCGGACTGCGCGCCCTACACGCCCGACTGGGCGCCGAGTTCGGGGCAGGCCGTCAGACGGCGGTGGAGTGGGAGGAGATTGCAGACGAGGCGTGCGCGGTGGTGGCCGACCGGAAGGGGAGTCGGTCCGCTTCCGCTCTGCCTGACGCCTAACGCCCCGCGATCAGCCCCGCGCCCACCAACGCCACCACCACGCCCACCCATTGCGCGGCCCGCAGGCCCTCACGCAGCACGGTGACGGCCAGCAGGGTGGTGAAGGCCGGGTACAGGCTGGACAGCAGCGAACCCACCGCCAGCCCACCGCCCTGCACCGCCAGCAGGTAGAACAGGTTGCCCAGCGTATCGCCCGGCGCGGAGGCCAGGATCAGCGCCGGGTTTTTCGGGCGCAGGCCCACCAGCCGCGCGGCCAGCACCAGGGCGATCAGCGAGCTGCACAGGCGGGCCGCCCCCAGGGTCCAAAACACCCCCGGCGACTGCGCCTGCCCCAGCATCGCGAAGAAAAAGCCGAAGCCCAGGCCCGCCGCCAGCCCGATCAGCACCCCGTTGTCCTGCCACCTGACGGCATTGCTGCCCTCTCCCGGCGTGTAGCTCAGCAGGCCGGTGCCCAGCAGCACGCCCAGCGCCCCCAGCCAGCCCGGCACGCCCAACACCTCGCCGCCCAGCACGCCGATCACCACCGGTACCAGCGCCGACAGCGCGCCCGCGCCCACCGACACCGCGCCCATCGGTCCCAGCGCCAGGGCGCGGTAAAACGCCAGCACCGCGAACAGGCCCACCGCGCCCGCCGACGCGCCCCACAGCAGGTCGCCCACCGGCGGCCTGGCCTGGCCCATCAGCACCGCAAGCAGCAGCATAATCACCGCGCTGATCGGGTGGGTCAGTGCCACCACCCGCAGCGGCGAGTCGCGCCGGCTGGCCAGCCCCGCCAGAAAATCGCCGACGCCGTAGGTCAGCGCCGACAGCAGGCCGTGCAGGGCCGGATTCAAGAAAGGAGCCTCACCGCAGAAGTGTACAGGGGGCACATGTCATGGGGCAGGATGCGGTTCCCGTCCCCTGGACAGAACACCAACCAAAAAAGAGAGACCGGGAGGGTCTCCCAGTCTCGTCTCGGGTGCGTGGTCAGATGCGGAGCGGAGGTCTAGAGCCGCGCCCGCACCCCACACCGGGGGTTACTCGTCGTCGCTGCGGGTGTTGCTCCAGCCGCGGTCGGCGCGGGCACGCGGGCGGAAGCCGGCGTCGTTGCCCTCGCCGCCCTCGCGGGGTGCGGGCGCGGCGTCACGGGGACGGTCATCGCGCGGGCGGAAAGCGGGCCGGTCTTCACGGGGACGGAAGCCGCCACCCTGAGAGCCGCCACGGTCGTCGCGGCCCTGATAGCCGCCGCCGCCCTGACCACCACGGTCGCTGTTGCCGCGGTAGCCGCCGCCACCCTGACCGCCACGGTCGTCACGGGGACGGAAGCCGCCGCCACCCTGGCCGCCCCGGTCATCGCGGCCCTGGTACCCGCCGCCCTGACCACCACGGTCGCTGTTGCCACGGTAGCCGCCGCCACCCTGACCGCCACGGTCGTCACGGGGACGGAAGCCGCCGCCCTGGCCGCCACGGTCGTCACGGCCCTGATAGCCGCCGCCCTGACCACCGCGGTCATTGTTGCCACGGTAGCCGCCGCCCTGACGGTCGCCGCCGCCGTAGCCGCCCTGTCCGCCACGGTCCTCGCGGGGACGGAAGCCGCCACCCTGGGGAGCGGGACGATCCCCGCTGGGCCGGTCGCCCGCAGGACGCTCGCCGCTCTTGAAGCCGCCCTGGCCCTGGCCTTCGCGCATTTCCTTGATCTCGCGGCGCAGGCCACGCAGTTCCTTGCCCTGGGCCTCGAGCATTTCCTTCATCTCGCCCAGCAGTTCCATCAGGTCGTCGGCATCGATGTACTCGTCTTCCTCGCCGTCCTCGTTCTCTTCGGCGGCGTCCTCACCCGTGGCCTGCATGGCGTCGTCGTCGTTCTCGCCCTGGCCCTCGGTCTGGGCTTCCTGGGCGTCGAGCACCAGGTCCTCGTCTGCCTCGCCTTCCAGCTGGGGCAGGATGTCGCGCACTTCGGCGGGCATCTGGTCGTCTGGGGTGTGACCCTGGCGCGGCTCGTTGTTGTCGGTCATGGTAGTTCTCCTTTTGGCGCGGCTGGTGGTGCCTGCGCTGTTTCCCTGCCGCTTGTCGTTCACGACCCTGGCGGCGAATTCCGGACATTTTCGGCCTGTCTTTTCGGCCAGTGGCACACGTTCTGTGTGCCGGGCGCGGGCGCACCCCCGAGTGTATCACTGCCGGGGCCGCCGCCGCACATGCCTGGCAAGCGGCCCGCACTCCGGGTACGCTGAACCATGACCCAACCTGTGCAAGATGACCTCCCCCAGCACTGGCTCGAAGGCATGCTCGACATCCTTTCTGAAGCGGTGGAAGGCGGCCCGCCCGGCGAGGGCACCGCCTTTCTGGACGGCACGGCGGCGGACGGCAGCGGCAACCACGGCCTGCTGGCCACGCTCGACACCCTCAGCGCGGCGCAGGCCAGCACGCCGGTCCACGGCACCTCCATTGCCGGACACGCCCGCCACAGCGCCCTGCACATGGAGGTGGTGGTGCGCTGGGAACGTGACGGGGACCGGGGCCCGTTCGACTGGAAGGGCAGCTTCCTCCCGGCAGAGGTGGACGACCGACAGTGGGATGAGCTGCGGGTGCGCCTGCGCGCGGCCTACGACGCCCTATGTGCGTTTGCCCGGACCCAGAAGGAGGGGGAGGCGACGGGGGAGGCCACTGGCAGCCTGACCGGCGCGGTGGCCCACGTTGCCTACCACCTGGGGGCGATCCGGCAGATGTCCAAGGCGCTGGCTTGAGGCCGGACACGGGGCCGCTGCGGGTCATGATTGGCGCGGGCGAGCAGCGCTGGGACGGCTGGATCGCCACGCAGCGGGAAGACCTGGATCTGCTGGACCCGGACAGCTGGGCCGCGTGGTTCGGGAACCGACGGGCCGACGCCCTGCTGTGCGAGCACGTCTGGGAACACCTGAGCGAGGCCCAGGGCCGCGCCGCCGCCCGGGTGTGTTTCGAGTTCCTGAAGCCGGGCGGCGTGCTGCGGGTGGCGGTGCCGGACGCCAATTTTCCGGACGCCGGGTACCAGCGCACGGTGCAGGTGGGGGGGCCGGGGCCGGCCGATCACCCCGCCGCCGATCACCAGATCGTGTACGACGCGCCGCTGCTGGCCGACGTATTCAGGGGGGCCGGATTCACGGTGGAACTGCTGGAGTACTGCGACGCGCTGGGCCACTTTCACGCCACGGACTGGGACCTGGGCACCGGGCCGGTGTACCGCTCGCTGCGGCTGGACCACCGCAACGCGGGCGGAAAACTGGGCTGCGTTTCCATCATTCTGGATGCCACCAGGCCTTCCGGAGAGCAGAGCTAACGTCCGGCTGCCGGTGCGCCCTTCTCAGGCCGCTGCGCCTGCCCTACTTGCTGGCCTCGCCCTCCAGCTGCCAGCTTGTCCTGAGTGCCCCGTCCAGCACGCGCACGCGGCCCCGCCCGTTGACGCGGCCCTCGGCCACTGCGAAGGTGCCGTCGGACAGGGCCACCACGTCCATCGGATGTGCCAGCGACATGGGATTGACCTCGCCGCTGGCCAGATCGATGCGTGTCAGTGACCCGGCGCGGTCCGTGACCAGGGCCACGCCGCCGTTGACGCCCAGCTTGTCGGGGTGGCCGGGGAGGGGCCAGCTCCTTACAACCTCGCCGTCCGGACCCAGCCGCAGCAACCGGCCCCCGGCGTCCAGCGCCAGCACGGTGCCGCCCGCCTCCGGGGCCAGGTCCACCGGAGAACCGCCCACCTTCACCCGCCTGACGACATTCAGGGTGTTGGGGTCCAGCAGGCAGATCTCGCCGCTCAGGTGGTGGGTCACGAACAGCCCGCCGCCCGAGAGCAGCACGCCGTCCATCACGTCGGCCAGCGGCAGGCCGTCCTCGCGGGCCACCGTGATCTGCTGGTCCGCCCCGCCCAGCCACCCCACCGCGCCGAGCACGGTCTTGAAGTACACCCGTCCGCCGCCCGGGCCGCTGGAGGCCGTCAGGCCCGCCACGCCGCCAGGCACCGGGTGGCTGCGGACCACCTTCAGTGGGTTGGTCAGCACCTCCAGCACGCGGTTGTTGGCGGCGTCGGCCAGGTAGACCCGGTCGCCCAGCCGCACGCCCTGCGTGAACCACGATGGCTGCGCCCCGTCCGAGCGCAGGCTGGCGGTGACCTGATCGCCGCGCAGCAGGTTCAGGGTGCCGCCCTGGCCGTTGCTGGCCACCAGCAGGCCGCCCGCCGCCGCCACCACCACCGCCGGATCGGGCAGTGTCGCCGCCGCGCCGCGCGAGGGGGCCAGCAGCGCCCCGAGGGCCAGCACGCCCGACACCGCCGCCGCGCCCATCAGCAGCGGCCAGAACCGGCGTGACGGATGGCGGTGGCTGGGGTGGCGCTGTCGACCGGGGAGAGCGTGGGCGGCGGGAGGCCCCGTCCCGGCCTGCCGCGCCGCGTCCATGACCCCCGCCCTCAGGTGGGCGGGCGGTGGCAGCGGCGGCACATCCTCCAGCAGCGCTGCCTCCAGTGCACGCAGCAGGTCAAGGTGGGCGCGGCAGCCGGGGCAGGCCGCGAGATGGGCGCGCAGTTCGGGCGTCAGGGCCTGGCCCAGGCCGATGCGTTCTTCCAGTTGCTGCCCCACCGTGTCGCAGTGCCGGGTTTCAAGGAGCAGGGTGTTGTCGTTCATTCCAGCCATGACGCCGCCTCCTTGCCCAGGCCCGCGCCTTCCAGCACCGCCCGCAGATGTTTCAGGGCGTAACTCAGCCGGCTCTTGACCGTGCCCACCGGCACGTTCATCGCGCCCGAGATCTCCTCGCGGGACTCGCCCGCCAGAAAGGCGCGTTCCACCGTCTCGCGGTGCGCCGCCGACAGCTGTGCCAGCGCGGCCCGGATCTGCTCGCGGCGCTGGGCGTCCTCGCTGCGGCCCACCGGACCCTGGCCCGTGTCGGGCAGCGGCAGTTCTGCGCCCTCGTCGGTGAACAGCGGCAGGGTGGTGCGGGTGGCCCGCAGGCGGTCCAGCGCCCGCGAACGCGCCATGACCAGCAGAAAGGTCTTGAGCCCCGCCCGCGCCGGATCATAGGTGCCGGGACGTTCCCACAACCGCAGGAACACGTCCTGCAAGACCTCCTGCGCCGCCGCGTCGCCCAGCAGGCGGGTCAGGACGGCCAACACCGCCCCCGCGTGCTGGTCATACACCTCCGAGAGCGCCGCCTCGTCGCGCTGGTGCAGGCGCCAGGCCAGCGCCGTATCTCTCTCCAGCGCCGTGCCGTGTGTTGCAGAGGCCTCCTCTGGACCGGCCTGCGCCGCGCCATGCCTGTCGTTCCCCGCCGCAGCGGCGGGGGGCCGGGGGCGCAGGGAAGAGCGGAAATCAGGCACGGCCAGCCACGTCATACCCAGCATACGGGGCGCGGGGGGCCAGAGGTTCGATCCCGGGCGGCGGCATCCGTCCCCCCCTCCCCGCGCTACGCTGGCCCCGCCATGACACAGTTGCCCCCCACCCCGCAGGAATTCCCGACCTACCGCGTTCAGGAATTCCTGCCGTCGTTCCTGCTGGGCTGGGGGCTTGGCGCGCTGCTCACCTTTGGCGTGCGCGCCCTGGCCGACGCGCTGCTCACCACCCCCTGCGAGGGCCGCACGCTGCTGGCGCTGATCGTGCCGCTGCTGCTGGGGCCGGGCGGCCTGGGCTTCACGGCCCTGAACTGGCGGCGGGCGTCGCGGGCGGCGCTGGGGCTGGGTCTGGTCATGGCCTCGCTGATGCCCGCCCTGTTCGTGGGAGCGCGTGACATTGCCGGGCTGCGCGGCAGCGGCTGCGCCGGCGGCTACGTCGTGCTGGCGCCGGCAGGTGGGGACTCCGTTTCCAGCATCACGCTGCGGGTGGGCGAATCGCGCGAGCTGACCGGGCGCGTCGGCGGTTTTACCCCGCAGGAGTACCCCGGCGAATTCAGGCTCAACGGCCAGGGCAGCGCCGCCGACATCGTGGTCACGCTGCCCAGAACCGCCGTTCGCGCCGGCGAGGTCTTTCCACTGACGGTCACGGTTCAGCCGGGGGCCGGGGTCAACACCTACACGGCGGGCATTCAGGCCACCATCCTGAAGGATGGCCGGACGGTCAGCGCCGATGGCACCCTGGAAATCAACGTGCGCCCCGCCGAGGTGAAATAGGCAGAAATCGCCACGGGCTTGTTGGGGCGCTGCGCCCGCGCCCCTGCCAGCAGCAGAGGCCCGCCTGCCACGGTTCCCCGGTCCGGCAGGTGTTACGTTACTTCCCGTGAACGTGACCGAAGTTTCCAGCATTGCGCTTCAGACCTTTTTAACCATGCTGGTGGTCATGGACCCGATTGGCCTTGCCCCCATCTTTATCGGGCTGGCAGGCAACCGGCCCAGTTTCGAGCGGCGCAAGGTGGCCCTGAAGGCCGCGCTGGTGGCCGGGGGCATCATCCTGGTGTTCGGACTGGTGGGGCGCGGGCTGCTGGAACACCTGGGCATCAGCCTCAGCGCCTTCCGGGTGGCCGGCGGGGTCCTGCTGTTCCTGATCGCGCTGGACATGGTGTTTGCCCGGCCCAGCGGCAGCAAGGAAACCGCCGAGGAGGAGCAGGAGGCCCAGGAACGGCAGGACATCAGCGTGTTTCCGCTGGCGATTCCGCTGATTGCCGGTCCCGGCACGCTGGCCTCGATCATGATTCAGGCCAACACCGCCCACGGCAACCCGCTGCTGCTGACGGTGGTGTTTCTGGTCACGGCCGCCGTGCTGCTGCTGTGCTACCTGGCCCTGCGCCTGAGCGGCCAGATCGCCCGCGTGATCGGCGTGACCGGCGTGCATGTGGTCACGCGGGTGCTGGGCGTGCTGCTGGGCGCACTGGCCGTGCAGTACGTCGCCGACGGCGTGCTGGAACTGGTGCGCGGCGGCCTGCGCACCGGCTGAGCCGGGGGCGGCCACGGTGGGGGCGGCTGGGCCATTTCGCTTACGTCCACAGCCTCCACACTACGCGCCCCGGCCAACATTCTCAGGATTTCTAGGCCATAGAATGCGGGGCATGACAGTCAAGGGCAGGGTGGAAGAACTCGGACGACCATCTCACGGCGCCGCCGTTCCGGACGTCACGGCCGGGGCGCGGGTGGTGCCGGATCTGAACGCGCCGCGCGTGCTGGTGCTGAATGCCTCCTACGAGCCGCTGCATGTCACCAGCACCAAGCGGGCCATCACGCTGCTGCAGTACGGCGTGGCCGAGGTGCTGGAAGACAGCGGCGACGTGATCCGCTCGCCCAGCACGGTCCTGAACGTGCCCAGCGTGATCCGGCTGCGCCGGTACGTGCGCCGCCCGCGCGTTCACCCGGTGCCCTTCAACCGCCGCAACGTCCTGCGCCGCGACACCTTTGCCTGCCAGTACTGCGGCGCGTCCGAGGAACTGACGCTGGACCACGTGTTGCCCCGGTCACGCGGCGGGCGGCACAACTGGGACAACGTGGTCACCGCCTGCCGCGCCTGCAACCAGCGCAAGGGGGACCGTACCCCCGACGAGGCCGCCATGCCGCTGCGCACGCACCCGCACGCCCCCACCTTTGGCGTCTACGCGCACGGCCAGTTTGCCCACTGGCAGCCGGAGTGGGCCAACTACATCCGCTGAGGCGGGGCTGGACGGAGCGGGCTGCCCTCCGCACACAAATACAAATAAATAAGGGGGCCAGCTGCAGACGCGGGATGGCCTCTCATTGACTAGACTGCGGCCCATGAACCGCACCCAGGCCCATGCGCTGATGCTGGAACACACTCCGTCCCCGTCGCTGCAGCGGCACATGCTGAATGTCGAGGCCGCGATGCGCTGGTACGCCCGCCACTGGCAGGAGGATGAGGAAACCTACGCCGTGACCGGCCTGCTGCACGACTTCGACTACGAGCTGCACCCCGGCGAGCATCCGACCTGGGGTGTGGCGTATCTGCAACAGCACACCGATACGCCCCCGGAGGTGCTGGACGCGATCATGGGCCACGCGGCCTACACCGGCACGCCGCGCACCTCCCGGCTGGCACGGACGCTGTTCGCGGTGGACGAGCTGACCGGACTGGTGCAGGCGGCGGCGCTGGTCCGTCCCGACGGCGACGTGGGGCAGGTGGAGTTAAAGAGCCTGAAAAAGCGCTTCAAGAACCGTGCCTTTGCGGCGGGCGTCAACCGCGAGGAGGTCGAGCAGGGCGCGCGGGAACTGGGCGTGGAACTCGACGAGCACATGGCCAACGTGCTGGCGGCAATGCGCGAGATGGCCGCCACTCCGTTACAGCAGGCATAAAGTTGCAGCAGGCATAAATAAAGCCCTCTCCGCTGGGAAGAGGGCCTGGGGTGGCGGCGCCCTACGCGCGGGGTGGAAAGCGCACGAAGGTCAGCCAGAAGTCCTCGAAAGCGCGGATGGCGTGCAGGAAGTTCTCGAAGCCCACCGGCTTAACCATGTAGCCGCTGGCGTGAAACTCGTAGGAACTGCGCACGTCATCGTCGGCCTGGCTGGTGGTGAGCATCAGAACCGGAATGCTGACCAGCCGGGTGTCGGCCTTGATCTCACGCAGCACTTCCAGGCCGTTCTTGCGCGGCATGTTGATGTCGAGCAGGATCAGGTCCGGGCGCGGGGCCCCGGCGTACTCGCCCTCGCCGCGCAGAAAGCGCAGGGCCTCCACGCCGTCGCGGGCCACGTGCAGCCGGTTGGGCACGCGGGCTTCCTCAAAGGCTTCCAGCGTCAGCAGGATATCGGGTTCGCTGTCCTCGACGAGAAGAATCTCGATCTGACGGGCGGGGGCAGGCGACTGTGCGGTTTCAGGCATGGTGGGGGTCCGTGATCTCTGGGGGCGGGGCGTCGGGAGGCGGCGAATCTGGCGGCTGTAAAGCTGAAGTCAGAGCATCCGGGGTTTGGGAATCTGGCGAAGGGGCGGCAGGCAGCGTGAAGTGAAAGGTGCTGCCGTGGTCCGGGGCGGGCAGCGGCGTGGAGTCCAGCCACAGCGTTCCACCGTGGTATTCGACAATCTTACGGCAGATGGCCAGTCCCATTCCGTTCCCGGCGTAATCCTCGCGTCGGTTCAGGCGCTGAAAGATATCAAAGACCCGCTCACGGTACTCGGGCGCAATGCCAATACCGCTGTCCTGCACCGTCACGTGGATCATCTCGCCCTCCTGACAGGACTGTACCCGAATGCGGGCGGGCGCTCCCGGCACAGTGAACTTCAGGCCGTTGCCGATCAGATTGACCAGCAGGCGCGTGAGCAGCGGGGCGTGGGCCAGCACCCGGTGGGGGGTCTGCCAGTCCAGGCGGCCGCCGCCGGCCTCCAGCACCGCCTCCATGCTCCGGGTGACGGCGTGCAGGGCGTCGTCCAGGGCCAGCGGCTGCATCCGGACCTCGTCGCGGCCTACCCGCGAGAACTCCAGCAGGTCCTGAATCAGGCTGCGCATGCGGGTCACGGCGTCCTGCATGAAGCCGATGTAGGTCTCGGCGCGCTCGTCCAGCTGCCCCGAGTACCGGCGTGTCAGCAGCTCGGCGTAGCTGCCCAGCGTCCGCAGCGGCTCCTGCAGGTCATGGCTGGCGACGTAGGCGAACTGCTCCAGATCGGCGTTGCTGCGCTCCAGATCCTCGATGGCCTCCTGCAACAGCTGCTGGGCACGCAGGCGCTCGGTGATGTCCTGGACCATCAGCACCGCGCCGGTGACCACGCCCGTGTCCGACAGCATCGGCGTGACCACGCTGGACACCGGAACCGCGTGGCCCTGGGCGTGCCACAGCACGTCGTGGGCCACGCGGCGCGTCTGGCCGTCGCGCAGGGTCTGGTGAACCGGGCAGTCCTCCAACGGAAACGGCGTGCCGTCGGGGCGGCTGTGGTGAATCAGCTCGTGCTGCTTGCTGCTGATCAGCCGCTCGATGCTGTAGCCCAGCAGCCGCGCCGCCGCCGGATTGGCAAAGGTGGTGCGCCCCGAAGCGTCCAGGCCGAACACGCCCTCGCCCGCAGCAGTGAGCAGCAGCGTGGAAAAGCGCGTGACCTCGGCCAGTTCGCGGGTCCGGACCTCGACGCGGCCCTCCAGTTCGGCGTTCAGGGCTTTGAGCGCGGCCTCGGCCTCCTGCACGGCGCTGATGTCGGTGTAGGCCCCGATCCACTCGCGCACGCTGCCGTCGTCGCCAACCACCGGTACGGCCCGGACCTGCATGGGCACGTACACGCCGTCGGCGCGGCGCAGGCGGTGTTCGATGCTGTAATTCTGCGCCAGCGCCATGGCCTCGGCCCAGGCCTGGGTGGTGTGCTCGCGGTCATCCGGGTGAATGGCCCCGATGGCGGTGGCGGGGTCCAGGTACTGTCCGGCCGGTTGCCCGGTAAAGGCTTCCCAGTCGGGCTGCGGGTGGTGGAAGTTGCCCTGCGCGTCGGTGGAGAACACGATCTTCGAGGTGGTTTCCACCAGGGAGCGGAAACGCTGCTCGCTGCGGCGCAGTTTCTCGCGGGTCAGCCGACGCTCGGTCACGTCGGAGAACACCGTGGTGACCTGTTCGGGGCGGTCCGTGCCCGGCGCGCGGCGCGGAATGGCCGTGACCTCCAGCCAGCGCCATTCCCCGGTTCGCGGATGAAACACGCCCATCGGCACTTCCAGCAGGGCCTGCCCGGTCTGCAGCGCCTGAATCGACGGATGGGTCTCGCCCGGCAAGGCCGAGCCGTCCGGATGAATGGCCTGCCAGTGCGGGTCAAGTGAATCGCGCCCGGTCAGCTGATCCGGGCTCAGGCCCAGAATGGCCGAGGCCGAGGCGTTGGCATGCAGAATCCGGGTGTCGGCTCCCTGCACGGTCATGCCCAGGCCCATGCGGTCCATGATGTCCAGGGCCACTTCCAGCGGGTCATGCGACTCGCGGAAATGCAGCAGCGCTGCCCCCGGCCCGGCCGGGCTGATGGTCGCCAGCGCCGGGGCCACCGCGCCGGGCATGGTGACCGTCAGCCGGGACCCCTCGCCCCGCAGGGCCTGGGCCGTGGCGTTTCGCAGGGCCTGGGCCGCGTCCGGCCGAAACAGGGTGGCCCAGCTGTCGGCGGCCTCCGCGCCCTGCAAGCCTTCCAGCCCTCCCAGACGCTCGCGCGCTGCGGCGTTCAGCTGAACCTGGCCACCCGCGCTCACCCACACCGTCGGATCGGGCAGGGCCGACAGCAGCGCGGCGGCCTCCGCTCCGGCAAAGGGGGCGGCCGCAGCGGAGACGTCGGCGGCAGGCTGGTGGGTCACGTCGGTCACATCGGAAGCTCTGGTCTTAGCCGCGCAGGGCGTAGCCCACGCCCCGCACCGTCCGCAGCAGGCCGTACCCGTCCAGGTCACGCAATTTGGCCCGCAGGTTGGCCATATGCACGTCGACCACATTGCTGCCCTCGGGCAGGCGGCCCTGCCAGATTTCCTGACCGATCTCCTGGCGCGAGTACACCCGGCCCGGCTGCCGGATCAGCAGCGCCAGAATGTCGAACTCCTTGGGCGACAGCCGCAGTTCCTCGGCCTTGTAGGTGACCAGCCGCTTCTGGGGGTCCAGCGTCAGGTCCCCCATGTTCAGGCTCTCGGTGGTGCGCTGGCGCAGCTGCACCTTGACGCGGGCCAGCAATTCGTCGGGGTGAAAGGGCTTGATCAGGTAGTCGTCGGCGCCCAGGCCCAGCAGCCGCACCTTCTCGTCCACGGTGTCGCGGGCGGTCAGGACGATGATCGGCACGGCGCTGTTCTTGCGCAGGCGCTGCACCACGTCGCCGCCGTCGAAGTCGGGCAGGCCCAGATCCAGCAGGATCAGCGCGGGATGGTCCTCACGCGCCTTGATCAACCCGTTCATGGCCGAATCGGCATGGTCAACCTCAAATCCGGCGTCGGTCAAATCCATCTTGAGGACGTTGGCGATGTCCAGGTCATCTTCGATGATCAGAATGCAGGGAGAGGTCACGCCTTCATGATACCCCCTAAAGGTTGCCTTAACAGGCTCCAATGCGTGGGGCGGGTCAGGGGGGGGCGTGTGCCCGCGCCGTTGCGCCGCCTTCAGGCGTGCTAGCCTGCGGCCATCGCGCCATGATTTCGGCCTGCCAAGGCTGGAGACGGGCGACACAACCGCAGCAGTTCAGAACCGCGTTTTTCCTGACTGCCCCAGGCCGCATCCTTCGGGCCACCGCTGCACTCAACACGCCTGGCCCCACCCACGGGCCGCCACGCACGGAGATTTTCAAATGACCCAGACAGACGACACCAAGACCCCCCACCTGGAAGTGATTCCGCTTGGTGGGATGGGCGAGATCGGCAAGAACATCACCGCCTACCGCTACGAAGACGAGATCATGGTGGTGGACGCCGGGCTGGCTTTCCCCGAATCCCACCAGATGGGCATCGACCTGATCATCCCGCGCATCGACTACCTGCAGCAGAACGCCGGCATGATTCGCGGCTGGATCCTGACCCACGGCCACGAGGACCACATCGGCGGCCTGCCGTACATCCTGCCCCGGCTGCCCAAGGTGCCGGTCTACGGCGCGCCGCTCACCCTGGGGCTGGTGCGCGAGAAGCTCTCGGAGTTCGGCATCAAGGAGCACGAGACCGATCTGCGCGAGGTGGACCTGAACGCCAAATTCAAGATCGGCAAGCACTTCGAGATCGAGTACTTCCGCATGACCCACTCGATTCCCGACAACGCCGGGTACATCCTGACCACGCCGGCGGGCCGCGTGCTGCACACCGGAGACTTCAAGCTCGACGAGCATCCCGCCGACGGTCAGCTGAGTGACCTGGGCCGCATCGAGCAGGCGGGCAAGGACGGCGTGCTGCTGCTGATCAGCGACTCCACCAACGCCGAGCGTCCGGGCCGCACCCCCAGCGAGGCCGAGATCGCCGTGAATCTGGAAGATGTAATTGCCAACTGCAAGGGCCGCGTGTTCCTGACCACCTTCGCCTCGCAGGTCAACCGGATCCAGAACATCCTGAACATCGCCCACCGCCAGAGCCGCCGCGTGATCATGGAAGGCCGCAGCATGCTGAAATACGCGCAGGTGGCGCAGGCCGTGGGTCACATGAACGCCCCCGATCCCTTCCTGACCAACGATGAGGTGGCCGGCATGCAGGACCAGCAGGTGCTGTACATCTGCACCGGGTCACAGGGGCAGCCCATGAGCGTGTTGAGCCGTCTGGCCTTCGGCAACCACGCCAAGATCGCCCTGCGCCGGGGCGACAGCGTGATCCTGTCCAGCAACCCGATTCCCGGCAACGAGGAAGCGGTCAACCTAGTCATCAACCGCCTGTACGAGATCGGCGTGGACGTGTACTACCCGCCCGCCTACAAGATTCACGCCTCCGGCCACGGCAGCCAGGAAGAACTGGCCACTGTGCTGAATCTGGCGCGGCCCAAATTCTTCCTGCCCTGGCACGGCGAACCCCGCCACCAGATCAACCACGCCAAGCTGGCCCAGACCCTGCCGCGTCCGCCCAAGCGCACCCTGATCGCCAAGAACGGCGACGTGATCCGCCTGAGCGCCGACGAGTTCAAGGTGACCGGCACCGTGCCTGCGGGCGCGGTGTACGTGGACGGCCTGGGCGTGGGCGACATCGGCGACGACGTGCTGCTGGACCGCGTGAACATGAGCCAGGAAGGCATCCTGATCATGACGGCGGTGCTGCACCCCACGCCGCATGTGGAAGTGGTCTCGCGCGGCTTCGTGCGCGCCAACCGCGATCTGGACAACCAGATTCGCAAGGTGGCCCTGGACGCCATTGAGCAGGGCCTGCGCGAGAAGAAGCGGCTGGAAGACGTGCGCGACGATATGTACGGGGCCGTGCGGCGCTTCGTGCGGAAGGTGACGGGCCGCAATCCTGTTCTGATTCCCATGATCGTGGACTGAGGTCACCAGCGACACGGATGGGGCCAGCTTCATGCTGGCCTCGTTCTTTTGTGGCGCGGTGCGGAACTGCTGGCGGCAGACCTGCTCTACGCGGACCTCGAAAAGAGGCCGGGACAGGCCCCAGACGCGCCTGACCTTTCTGTATGGACCTTAGCTGATGCGCGGCGTTCTCCACGGCCTGGGAGCGTCAGCCCGGGCCGCCCTGTTCGCCTCCCCAGCTAGCGGACTGAGACGGCATGGCTGTGGTCCTGAATGTTGCCGCAGTCGGCCTATGGACGCTGGCGGGAACGTTCGCCTGGGGACGCTTTCGAAGGACGCAGGCAGGAGGTCAGCGACAGAGGACGTGTGGGACGGGCGGCGGCACTGTTCGCGTGGCCTTTTAAAGACATGCGGCTGGCCCTGATCGCCGGGAGCGTCTGCGTTGGGCTGATCTGCCTGGGCAACGTGCTGATCGTTGCCACGGGCCAGGCCACCCCTGCATTCCCCACGTTTGCCCGTCAAGGACGCCCTATAATCGCGCGCATGGGCATCATTCCTTACGTGATCGAGCAGACCGGGCGCGGCGAGCGCAGCTACGACATCTACTCGCGCCTTCTGAAGGACCGCATCATCTTTGTGGGAACGCCCATCGAGTCGCAGATGGCCAACAGTATTGTGGCGCAGTTGTTGCTGCTGGACAGCCAGAACCCCGAGCAGGAGATTCAGATGTACATCAACTGCCCCGGCGGCGAGGTTTACGCCGGGCTGGCGATCTACGACACCATGCGCTACATCAAGGCGCCCGTAAGCACCATCTGCGTGGGCATCGCCATGAGCATGGGCAGCGTGCTGCTGATGGCCGGGGACAAGGGCAAGCGCATGGCCCTGCCCAACAGCCGGATCATGATTCACCAGGGTTCGGCGGGTTTCCGGGGCAACACCCCGGATCTGGAGGTGCAGGCCAAGGAAGTGCTGCACCTGCGTGACCGTCTGGTCAGCATCTACAACAAGCATACCGATCTGCCGCACGAGAAGCTGCTGCGGGACATGGAGCGCGACTACTTCATGTCCGCCGAGGAGGCCATGAAGTATGGCCTGATCGACAGCGTGATCGAGAACACCCGCCAGATCGAGGAGGTGGGCGCATGACCACCAAAGCCGGAAGTGGGGACCGCTGCTCGTTCTGCGGGCGGCAGCACCCCCAGATCGCGCAACTGATCGAGGCGCCGGGCCGCGCCGCGTTTATCTGCAATGAATGCACGGACCGCGCCGCCGATCTGGTCAAGCAGAACAAGAAGGCAGGCAGCGAGTTCGTGCTGGAAGAACTGCCCAGCCCCAAGGAAATCAAGGCGTACCTGGACGAGTTCGTGATCGGTCAGGACGAGGCCAAGAAAGCGCTGGCCGTGGCCGTGGTCAGCCACTACCAGCGGCTGGCGCACCCGGAAGTTAACCTGCAGAAGAGCAACATCCTGCTGGTTGGCCCCACCGGCACCGGCAAGACCCTGCTGGCGCAGTCGCTGGCCGAGATGCTGGAAGTGCCCTTCGCCATCGCCGACGCCACCACGCTGACCGAGGCCGGCTACGTGGGTGACGACGTGGAAAACGTGATCGTGCGGCTGCTGCAGGCCGCCGAATACGACGTCTCCGCTGCAGAGCGCGGCATCATTTACATCGACGAGATCGACAAGATCGCCCGCAAGTCCGAGGGCACCTCGATCACCCGCGACGTGTCCGGCGAGGGCGTGCAGCAGGCGCTACTGAAGATCATCGAGGGCACTGTCGCGCAGGTGCCGCCGCAGGGGGGCCGCAAGCACCCGCAGCAGGAACTGGTGCAGGTCAACACGAAGAACATCCTGTTCATCGTGGGCGGGGCCTTCGAGAGCATGTCCGAGATCGCCCGTGCCCGCACCAACGTCCGCGCGGTGGGCTTCGGCGCGGAGCACAAGGGCGAGGAGAAGGCCGAGTTGCGTTTCCTGCCCGAGGATCTGGTGAAGTACGGCCTGATCCCGGAGTTCGTGGGCCGCCTGCCGCTGGTGGTGCAGCTTCAGGACCTGGACGAGGAAGCATTGATCCGCATCCTGACCGAGCCGCAGGGCGCGATCATCCGGCAGTACCAGGCGCTGTTCGGCTTTCAGGAGGTGGACTTGAGCTTTACCGAGTCTGCCTTGAGGGAAGTCGCCCACCGCGCAAAAGAGCGCAAGACCGGGGCGCGTGGGCTGCGGGCGGTGCTGGAGAAGGCCATGACGGACCTGCTGTTCGAGCTTCCCGTCGAAGGCCTGCGCGAACTGCGTTTCGACGGCAAACATATTGATGCCCCACTGGTATTACTTGAGTCGAAGGGACTCAAGAAGTCTGCTTAAAAGGCAACCGAGCTTACAGCATCCCCGCGCGGTCACTCCTAGAATCCTGGGACACCCTGCGGGGGTGTCGTTTTTATTCATGTCCCCGCGTTAGACTGATCTATTCATCTGTCCCGCCCCCGCGGAGGCAGTTCCAAGGAGCAAGCATGATCTGGGAACTTCCCGTAGTCGCCTTAAGAAACATCGTGATCCTGCCTGGCGTCACCATGAACGTCGATGTGGGCCGCCCCAAGAGCAAGCGTGCCGTGGACGAGGCGCAGGCCAGCGACCGCCGCGTCCTGCTGCTGACCCAGCGTGACGCCCGCACCGATGATCCCACCAAAGCTGAACTGTACGACATGGGCGTGCTGGCCGTGGTCAAGCAGGTGGTCCGCATGCCTGACAACACCTATCAGGTGCTGGTCGAGGCCCAGGAACGCGCTGCTGTGCAGGACGAGGTGGCCGCCCCCTACATGCGCGTGCGCGCCGAGACCCAGCCCACCCCCGACGATGACAGCCGCGAGGTGGTGGTGCTGACCACCGAGGTCAAGTCGGCCTTCGAGGAGTACCAGCGCCAGAACAAGAACCTGCGCCTGGACAACTACCAGCTCGAGGGCATGAAGGCCCTGACCGACGGCGGCGCGCTGTCGGATCAGGTGGCCCATCACGCCACCTGGACGCCCGAGGAAAAGCAGGAGATCCTGGAGGCCGTGACGCTGCGCGCCCGCCTGGAGGCCACCCTCAAGTTCCTGACCCGCGACACCGAGCGCTTCAATATGGACAAGAAGATCGCCGGGCGCGTCAAAGAGCAGATGGACGCCAACCAGCGCGAGTACTACCTGCGCGAGCAGATGAAGGCCATTGGCAAGGAACTCGGCGGCGGCGAGGACGGCCCCGCCGAGGTCGAGGCCCTGCGCGAGAAGATCGAGGAAGCGGGCATGCCCGAATCGGTCAAGGAAAAGGCCCTCAAGGAACTGCTGCGCCTGGAACGCACCCCCGGCGGCAGCCCCGAAAGCACGGTGGTTCGCAACTACATCGACTGGCTGGTCGACGTGCCGTGGAGCAAGCGCGACGAGGAAGTGCTGGACATCGCCCGCACGCGCGGCATCCTCGATGATGACCACTACGCGCTGGACGACGTGAAGGACCGCATTCTGGAGTTCCTGGCCGTGCGCCAGCTGACCCAGAAGGACGGCGAGACCGAGGAACAGCGCAAGGAGCGCACCGCCGAGGAACGCACCGACGACGCCGAGTTGCGCGCCCCGATCCTGTGCCTGGTGGGTCCTCCCGGCGTGGGCAAGACCTCGCTGGGCAAGAGCATCGCCCGCAGCCTGAACCGCAAGTTCGTCCGCATGAGCCTGGGCGGCGTGCGCGACGAGTCGGAAGTGCGTGGCCACCGCCGCACCTACATCGGCTCGATGCCGGGGCGGATCATCCAGTCGATGAAGAACGCGGGCGTCACCAACCCGGTGATCCTGCTGGACGAGATCGACAAGATGAGCAGCGACTGGCGCGGCGATCCCTCCTCAGCCATGCTGGAAGTGCTGGATCCCGAACAGAACCACACCTTCCAGGACCACTACCTGGAAGTGCCCTACGACCTGTCGCAGGTGATGTTCATCACGACGGCCAACACGCTGCAGACCATTCCCCGCCCGCTGCTGGACCGCATGGAAGTCATTCAGATTCCCGGCTACACCCAGGTGGAGAAGGTGGAGATCGCCCGCCGCTACCGCGTGCCGCGCCAGATCAAGAGCCACGGGCTGCTGGGCAAGCTGGAAATCACCGATGGGGCCCTGAACCGCATCGTCGAGGAGTACACCGCCGAGAGCGGCGTCCGTAACCTGGACCGCCAGATCAGCAAGCTGGCCCGCAAGGCCGCCCGCCAGCTGCTGGAACAGCCCTGGGAGGGCGTGAAGGTCATCGATGCCCCGCAGGTCTCCGACTACCTGGGCGTGCCGCTGCACCGGCCCGACAAGATGGAGAAAGAGCCGCAGGTGGGCGTGGCGCAGGGGCTGGCCTGGACCAGCGTGGGCGGCACCATGCTGCTCGTCGAAGCCCTGGCCACCCCCGGCAGCGGCAAGATCAGCATGACCGGCAGTCTCGGCGACGTGATGAAGGAGAGCGTGGGGGCGGCCGTGGCCTACCTGCGCGCGCACGCCGCCGAGTACGGCGCGGACCCCGACTTCCACAAGACCATGGATCTGCACGTTCACTTCCCCGACGGCGCGACGCCCAAGGACGGCCCCAGCGCGGGCATCACGATTGCCACCGCCGTGATCAGCGCCATCACCGGACGCCCGGTGCGGATGGACGTGGCGATGACCGGCGAGATCAGCCTGCGTGGGCGGGTGCTGCCCATCGGTGGCCTCAAGGAGAAGCTGCTGGCCGCGCACCAGGGCGGGATTCGTGAAGTGATCTTCCCCAAGGACAACGAGCCCAACCTGCAGGACGTGCCGGAAAGCATTCGCGGTGACCTGACGCTGCACCCCGCCGAGCGCGTGGGCGAGGTGCTGAAGCTGCTGCTGCTGCCCAGGCCGCAGAGTGATCAGCCGACCATGCCCCCGTCGCAGAACAAGACCGTGACCCAGCCGGGCGCCTAAGCCTGAAGTGCCAGAACGCCGCCCCTCCCTTTGAACGGGAGGGGCGGCGTTCTACTGCCGCCTGACAAGGCCTCAGCGTTTGGTTCTGCCGTAGCCGGCGGCGCCGCCGCCGTAGCCTCCGGTTTCAGGGGTGCTGGTGGCGGCCATCCGGCCCGTTTCGCCCCAGCTGGTGCCGGTGCTGGCCGCTGACGACGCGGAGGGAGGCGGGCTGTAGCTGGCAGGCGGCTGGTTCCCGGCAGCGGCCCCACCGGGGTCGTTGGCCAGCCGGGCGAATTCCTTGGGGTCCACGGCGCGCGAGGCCCCCACGTCGAAGCTGATCATGCGGCGGCGGTACAGGTTGGCCAGGAAGGCGTCCATGGTGACCATGCCCTCGCGCGCGCCGGTCTGCATGACGCTGGTGATCTGATAGGTCTTGCCCTCGCGGATCAGGGCGCGTACGGCAGGATTGGCGATCAGCAGCTCGTAGGCCATGATGCGGCCCTGGCCGTCCAGACGCGGCAGCAGCTGCTGGGTCATCACCGCCACCAGGTTGTTGGCGAGCTGCACCCGGATCTGCTCCTGCTGCTCTTCGGGGAACACGTCCACAATGCGGTCGATGGACTCCGGGGCGCTGTTGGTGTGCAGCGTGCCCATCACCAGGTGCCCGGTCTCGGCGGCGGTCACGGCGGCCCTGATCGTCTCGTGGTCGCGCATTTCCCCCACCAGGATCACGTCGGGGGCCTGACGCAGCACCGCGCGCAGGGCGTTGTCGAAGCTCAGGGTGTCCGAGCCGACCTCACGCTGGTTGATGATGCTCTGCTTGTGCTGGTGCATGAACTCGATGGGATCCTCGATGGTCATGATGTGCATCTTCTTGGTGGTGTTGATGTGGTCGAGCATGGCCGCCAGCGTGGTGCTCTTGCCCGAGCCGGTGGGTCCGGTGACCAGCACCAGTCCGCGCGGCGCGCCTGCGATATCAACCACCGTCTGTGGCAACCCCATCTCGGCGGCACTCTTGATCTTGGTGGGAATCAGACGCATCACGCCGCCCACGTTGCCGCGCTGCATAAAGCAGTTGACGCGGAAACGGGCGCGGTCGCCCAGCGCGAAGCTGAAGTCCAGTTCCCGGCGTTCCTCGAAGGTGCGCTGCTGCTTCTCGTTCATCATCGAGTACATCAGCTTGCGGGTCTCGGCGGGCATCAGTTCGGCGAAGCCCAGCGGGCCGTACACGCCGTCGATCTTGAACTGCGGGGCCATGCCCACAGTCAGGATCACGTCGGACGAGCCCTTCTCGGCAGCCAGGCGCAGGATGTCGGTGATGTCGGCGGGGGGCTGGGTCATACGTACCTCGGCGGTGGGTGGGGGAGAGGAATCGGTGGGAAGCCGTCAGAGGAAAGACCTTTGCGGCGCGTCGTTACAGGGGCTAGTTGCTGGTCACCGCCAGCACCTCTTCCAGCGTGGTCACGCCCTGAAGGGCCTTCTCGATACCGTCGGTGCGCAGGGTTTTCATGCCGCTCTTTTCCAGGGCGACGTCGCGGATCTCTGTGGCCGGTCTGCCCGAACCGATGGCGACGCGCAGCGGTTCGTCCACCACCATCAGCTCGTGGATGCCCATGCGGCCCTTGTAGCCGGTGCCGCCGCAGCGCGCACAGCCGGCCCCGCGCATCAGCGTCGCCCCGCGCACGTCGCGTTCGGTGATGCCCAGGCGGCGCAGCACGTCCGGATCGGCATTGGTGGGGGCCTTGCAGTCAGGGCAGACCTTGCGGACCAGGCGCTGGGCCAGCACCCCCACCACCGAGGCGCTGATGTTAAAGGGCTCCACGCCCATCTCCTCCAGACGCACGATCGCGCCGGGCGCGTCGTTGGTGTGCAGCGTGGCCAGCACCAGGTGGCCGGTCAGGGCCGCCTCGACGGCAATCTTGGCCGTCTCGGTGTCCCGGATTTCCCCCACGAAGATGATGTCGGGGTCCTGCCGCAAAAAGGCCCTCAGGGCGCGGGCAAATGTCAGGCCCGCCACCGGGTTGACCTGCGTCTGGATGATGCCCGGAATCTCGTATTCCACCGGGTCCTCGATGGTGGTGGTGTTCTTCTCGGGCTTGGCGATGCGCTTGAGGGTGGAAAAACTGGTGAACGACTTGCCCGAACCTGTCGGCCCGGTGACCAGGAAGATGCCGTTGGGCTTGTCGATCACGTCCAGGTAGCGCTGGAAGTTGTGATCGGAAAAGCCCAGCTGCTCGACTGTTGGAATGTTGCTGGCCTTTTGCAGCAGACGCATCACGGCCTTCTCGCCGTACACGGTGGGCAGCGTGGACAGCCGCAGGTCGATGTCGATGCTGCCCTTCTTGAAGCGCACGCGTCCGTCCTGCGGGACCCGGCGCTCGGAAATGTCGAGGTTGCCCATGATCTTGATCCGGGCCAGGATGCTCTGGGCCGCGCCCTTGGGCAGCTCGTTCTGCTCGCGCAGGACGCCGTCTATCCGGTAGCGCACACGCAGGCCGTACTCGGTGGGCTCGATGTGGATGTCGCTGGCCTCCTGCAGGGCCGCCTCGCGGATCAGGCCGTCCACCACCTTGACCACCGCGTTGTCGTCGAAATTGGCGTTCACATCGACGTCGTTGCCGCGTTTGGCGTCCTTCTCGCGCTGCAGCGATTCGGCCTGCAGGCGCTGGTTCAGGTCCGCCATGCCCAGGTTGCCGAAGTAGCGCTCGATCAGCCGGATGATGTCCTTCTCAGCCATCACCGCGGGAATGATGTCGCGCCCGGTGATCAGCTTGAGATCGTCCAGCGCAAAGACGTTGCGCGGGTCCTTCATGGCGATGACCAGCGCCTCGCCCTGTAACCTGACCGGCACCACGCCGTAGCGCCGCGCGGTGGGTTCGGGAATCAGCAGGGCCACCTTGGCGTCCGGCGGGTTCTGGACCGGGTCAAGGAATTCGTAGCCCAGCTGGGCCGCCAGCGAGCGCGCCAGCATTTCCGGTGACAGCTTGCCCGACTGCACCAGCGTGTCTTCCAGTCGGCCGCCGCCCACGTTCTGCTTTTGCAGGGCGCTGTCGATCTCGGCCGCTTCGGCAAAGCCCAGCTCCACAATCACCTCGCCCAGCGGCTTAACCTTGCCCTGGCGGGCCTGCACCTGCAGGGCCTCGCGCAGCTGCGCGCGCGACAGGGTGCCTTCCTGCACCATCTGCTCGCCCAGCCGGCCACGTTGCGGGTAGAAGCGCTCGATCAGCACCTCCAGGTCGCTGGGCCGCGCCAGAATCAGCTGGACAGGTCGCCCGATCAGCGTCCCGATGTCCTCGCGTTTGCGGGGATCGCTGGCCACCACGACCACGTGCTCGGCCGTCTCGTCCACAGGAACAGCCGAGAGCCGCAGCGCGTCGGCACGCAGCATGCTGCCCAGCACGTCCTCGGCCGGCTGGAAGTCCCGCGGATTTTTCAGGTAGATGACATTGTTCTTTTCAGCCAGCACCTCGTACAGCTGGTCTTCCGTGATGGCCTTCTGGGCCACCAGGGTGGTGCCCAGCGGCTCGCCAGTCTGCTGCTGGGCGTCCAGGGCCACCTGAAGCTGCGCGTCGGTGATCAGCCCGCGCGCGATCAACTCCTGGCCCATCTGGCCGCCGACCGCCTCCTCGCCGGCGTCGGCGGGGGCCACAGCCGTCAGGCCCAGTTCGGGGTAATGCAGCGCCACCGCCCACAGCACCTGCTCGCGCAGCGCCTGGTACGGCTCGATCAGCAGGTTGCTGTCGTCCTCCAGCGTTTCCAGCGCCAGGCTGGACAGCGGGTCCACCAGCGCCACGCGCAGGGTGCCGTTTTCCAGCGCGAAGGGAATCGCCTGGAGGTTCAGCGCGGTCTGTGCCGGAATCGCTGCCACCGCCGCCGGGTCCGGCGTGATGGCCAGCAGGTTGACCAGCGGAATACCCAGCGCCTCCTCGATGGCCCGCGCGATGCGTTTCTCGCCCACCAGCCCGGTATCAATCAGAATCTCGGCCAGCCGTCCGCCGACTTCGGAGTGACGCACCAGCGCCTTTTGCAGGTCGCCGTCGTTGACGTACCCCTGTTCAAGCAGAATCGCGCCCAGTCGGCGGTCACCGATAGAAAGTGCCATGTCGTCCCTCCTTGCCGTGCAGATTGAAACTGTTGAACGTGAAACCGTGTCTTGGGTCCAGATGTCTGGTCCGGGTGGCCCGCTCGCTCTCAGGTCTTCCAGTCATGCCCGTATCTCCTGAGCACCAGCCGTTCGAGTTGCCGGGCCACCCGCGTGTGGGGCAGCGCATTGCTGATGATGGGCCGCACCAGAATGGTGTGCATGCCGCTGAGGTTGCCGCCCAGCACGTCGGTAAACAGCTGATCGCCCACCATGCCGGCCTGATGCGCGGGCAGGCCCAGTTCGGCCAGGGCGCGGCGGTACGCGCGGGGATGCGGCTTGCCGGCCAGCCCCACGCCGGAGAAGCCCAGCCGCTCCAGCCAGAAGGCGGCGCGGCGGCCCGTGGCGTTGCTGAGCAGGTACAGCCCGGTCCCGGAG
This sequence comes from Deinococcus aerolatus, assembly GCF_014647055.1. Classification (NCBI taxonomy): domain Bacteria; kingdom Thermotogati; phylum Deinococcota; class Deinococci; order Deinococcales; family Deinococcaceae; genus Deinococcus; species Deinococcus aerolatus. The sequence continues at coordinate 88,571 of NZ_BMOL01000008.1, forward strand.
TCGCGCAGTTCGCGCGCCCAGCGGAACATCCCGGCAGCGGCAGCCTCCTCATAGCTGCCGTAGGGAACCAGCGTGTTGTCCAGGTCCAGCAGCAGTCCGCGCAGGCCGCGCCGTGCCAGAAACTCGGGCGTGATGTGCAGGATGTCGTCAATCACATCGTCGGGACGCAGGAGGCTCATGCTGAAGTTCCTGCGCGGAGGCCAATTACAGCCCACATCCGCCCGGTCTCTCCGGCGTCGCGGCGGTACGAGTAGAAGTCAGATTCGGTGGAGCAGCGGCCCGAGAGCCAGATGTTCTCCTCGTTCACGCCTGCGCCCAGCAGCACCGCCCGGTTCGCGCCTGCCAGATCGAGGTGAGGCTGCCCACCCCTCTCATGGATGAAGTCGCCCAGGCCTGCCTCTGCAAATTTTCCAGCCACCTCGGCTCCCACGCCGTAGCGCTCGCCGCAGATGCCGGGGCCGACGGCGGCACGGATGCGCTCAGGCCGTGCGCCCAGCGCGCACATTGCCTGCACAGTGTTCTGCGCAATGCGCCCCAGCGTGCCCTTCCAGCCAGCGTGGGCCGCGCCAATCACGCCTGCCTCCGGGTCTTCCAGCAGCAGTGGGTAGCAGTCCGCCGTGCCAATTGCCAGCAGCACGCCCGGCGTCCTGCTCACCAGCGCGTCCCCGGTCCAGAGGCCTGGGCCATCCACCGCGATCACGCTCGTTCCATGCACCTGGTCCAGCCGGGCAAAGTGGGCCGCGTCAAAGCCTAGGGCGGCAGCCAGTCGGCGGCGGTTCTCGGCCACCAGGGGCGTGTCGTCCTCGCGGTCGTCGAGGTTCAGGCCCCGGTAGGCACCGACAGAAACGCCACCGACACGCGTGGAAAAGGCGTGCGGCGCGTTCAGGTGTGGCGCAGTCAACAGCATCAGTGTCCCAGTATCTTCCCGCATCTCTCACTGGATTCTGACGGCTCTCCCCCCCATCCGGGGGATGACAGGAGCCAATCGCGCGGTCCCGGCTTGCACCCGCTCCAACCTCTGCCCGTCCGGCGGCGCTAAAGTCTGCTGTAGATGAGCGTGCAAATTGACCTGAAAGACAAGACGGCCCTAGTGATGGGCGTGGCGAACGGGCGCAGCCTGGGCTGGGCGATTGCCGAGCAACTGCTGGCGGCAGACTGCCGGGTGGGCTTTTCCTACCAGGGTGAGCGCCTCAAAGGAGAGCTGGACAAGCTGCTGGCGGGCCGCGAGGGCGTGTGGACCCAGCAGGCCGACGCCACCTCCGAGGAAGACCTGAGCGCCCTGTTTGCCCGTGTCAAGGAGGAATTCGGCGGGCTGGACTACCTGGTCCACGCCATTGCCTACGCGCCGCGCGCCGCGATGGAGGGCCGCTTTCTGGACACCACGCCGGAAGACTGGAACACCTCGTTGCAGGTCAGCGCGTACTCGCTGGTGGCGATCTGCCGTCACGCCGAGCCGCTGCTGCGGGAGGGCAGCAGCGTGGTCAGCCTGACCTACCACGCCTCGCAGCAGGTGGTGCCCAAGTACAACGTGATGGGCGTGGCCAAGGCGGCGCTGGAAGCCGCCACCCGTTACCTGGCCGCCGACTTCGGCTCCCGCGAGATCCGCATCAACACCATCAGCGCCGGACCGATGCGGACCATCGCCGCCCGTAGCATCCCCGGATTCGGCGGGCTGTACGACAAGGGCGCGCGCAACGCCGCCTTCGGGCGCAACGCCACCTCGCAGGAGGTGGGCAAGCTGGCCCTGTTCCTGCTCTCGGACCTGGGCAGCGGCGTGACCGGACAGACGATGTACGTGGACGCGGGCCTGAGCATCATGACGGTCAAGGAAGACTGAGCCGGCTGGGCAGGTGTGGACGGTGGGTTGCCCTGGCCGTTCGGTCACCGTAGGGGCACGGCCCAGGGCGTACTCTTAACCCATGAGTGCGCCTACTGCTGCCCCGGCTGCCCCGTCGTTTGCTGCCGAAGAACAACAGGACCGTTTCGCCTACAAGTTCGGCCAGGAAGGCATCACCTTCGATGACGTGCTGCTGCAGCCGCGTCACTCCACGGTGCTGCCGCACGAGGTGAGCGTGGAAGCGCAGCTGACCCGCCGGGTGCGGCTGAACATCCCCTTCGTCAGTGCAGCGATGGACACCGTGACCGAGACCGGCATGGCGGTGGCGATGGCCCGCGAGGGCGGCATCGGCGTGATTCACAAGAACATGGACATCGACGCGCAGGCCGAGATGGTCCGCAAGGTCAAACGGTCCGAGAGCGGCATGATCGTCGATCCCATCACGCTGCCGCCCCACGCCACGGTCGGTGAGGCCGACCGCATGATGGGCGAGTACCGCATCAGCGGCGTGCCCATCACCGATCCGGCGGGACGGTTGCTGGGCATCATCACCAACCGCGACATGCGGTTTATCGATGACCACTCCACGCCGGTGCAGGACGTGATGACCCGCGAGGGCCTGATCACCGTGCCGGTGGGCACCACGCTGGAGCAGGCGCAGGAGATCTTCAAACGCCACCGCATCGAGAAACTGCTGGTGGTGGACGAGGGCAACATGCTGCGCGGGTTGATCACCATCAAGGACCTGACCAAGCGGGTCAAGTACCCCAACGCCGCCAAGGACGAACTGGGCCGGCTGCGCGTTGCGGCGGCCATCGGGGTCAGCGCGGACCTGATGGACCGGGCCGGGGCGCTGGTGGGGGCCGGGGCAGACGTGCTGGTGCTGGACAGCGCCCACGGCCATAGCCAGGGCATCCTGAACGCGCTGTCCAGGGTCAAGGACGCCTTCGACGTGGACGTGATTGCCGGGAATGTCGCCACCCGTGCCGGGGCCAGGGACCTGATTCTGGCGGGGGCCGACGCGGTGAAGGTGGGCATCGGGCCGGGGTCGATCTGCACCACCCGCATTGTTACCGGCGTCGGCGTGCCGCAGATCACCGCCATCTTCGAGGCCAGCGCTGCCGCGATGGAAGCCGGAATTCCGGTGATCGCCGACGGCGGCATCAAGCAGACCGGTGACGTGCCCAAGGCCATTGCGGCGGGCGCGGGGGCTGTGATGATGGGCAGCATGCTGGCCGGCACCGACGAGGCCCCCGGCGAGAACATCCTGCGCGACGGACGGCGCTACAAGAGCTACCGGGGCATGGGCTCCCTGGGCGCGATGGACCAGGGCAGCAGTGACCGTTACTTCCAGAGCGGCAGCCGCAAGTTCGTCCCGGAGGGGATCGAGGGCATCATCGCCTACCGGGGCACGGCGGGCGAGGTCATCTACCAGTTCGTCGGCGGCCTCAAGAGCAGCATGGGCTACTGCGGCGCACCGGATCTGCAGGCCCTGCGCGATCACGCCCAGTTCGTGCGGATCACCGGGGCCAGCCTGATTGAGAGCCACCCGCACGGCGTTACCATTACCAAGGAAGCACCAAACTATGGGGGGCGCTGAATCCATGTTTCCGGCAGGGCTTGGCCTGATGCCTGAATAGGCCGGTGCTGGAAAGCAAAAACCCCACACAGCGGTGGGGTGTTCAACCTTTGGGGGTGGGGTTGGCCTAGCGGCCGCGCAGCAGCTTGCTGCCGATCATGCCGGCCAGACCCACGAGGCCGGCCTTGACCAGCGGGCTGCTGAGCATGCCGCCCTCGCTGAAGGCCGATTCCAGCGGGCTCTTGCCGTCCTCCTGCCGGGGGGCCTGCGCGGTGCGGGCGTAGGCGTCGGCCAGATCGCCTGGATCGTCGTGGTTGACGCGCTGCACTGGGTTGGCCGGACTCTTCACGATGGCGTCGCCCATCTGTTGACGCTGCTCGGGCGACATGCCGCCGATGTAGTCCTTCAGGATTTCCTGGCGTTCCTCGGGCGAGGCATTGGCCATGTAGTCCTGAATGTAGGCGGCGGCCTCCTGCGGGCTGACCACGCCGTCACCGTCAGTGTCACGGGGATCGATTTTTGCCATCTGCTCGTGCCGATCTCTCTGGTTAAAAAACATGGTGGGCCTCCCGAAGTGGAGTTAGATTTTGTAACGCTTCCCACGCTAGGCGTGCCGGATTGGGTTGGCGTGAGGGGGGCGTTCAGGTTCACTTATCTCCTGTGCCATCAATCGGCAACGAACAGGACATTTCTGGGTGGGGAACGGCGATACAGTGCGGCCCATATGCGCTCTCTGGTCCTGATCGGTCACGGCTCCCACCTGAACGGCGAATCGGCCTCGGCGGTGTACCGCTACGCGGAGATGATTCGCGCGCGCGGTCTGTACGACGAGGTCATCGAGGGGTACTGGAAGGAGGAGCCCTCGCTGCGGCAGGTGCTGAAAACCACTGCCAGCACGGATGTCACCGTGATTCCCATGTTCATCTCGGAGGGGTATTTTACCGAGACGGTGATTCCGCGTGAGATGGGTCTGGGCCACCAGGGACCGGTGCCGCCCGAGGGCGTGGCGCGGGTGCTGGGCGGGCGTACCGTGCGCTACACCCTGCCCTACGGCGTGCATCCCAGCATGAGCGACGTGATCCTGGCCCGCGCCCACGAGGCCCTGCCCGACGCCAGCCCCGAAGACATCGCGCTGATCGTGCTGGGCCACGGCACCACCCGCAACGAGAACAGCAACAAGATCGTGTACCAGAACGCGGGGGTGCTGCGCCAGTCGGGAAAATTTGCCGAGGTTCACGCCCTGTTTCTGGACGAGGACCCCAAGGTCGGCACGTGGCCCGACGTGGTCAAGTCGCCCCGGGTGGTGGTGGTGCCGTTCTTTGCCTCCGAGGGCTGGCACACGCTGGAAACCATTCCCGAGGACATGGGGCTGGAAGGCGCCGTGACGGTTTTTGCGGACAACCCGCACGGCACCCAGACGGTGTACTACGCCAAACCGGTGGGCACCCACAGCGCGGTGGCCGACGTGATCCTGCATCTGGCCGAGGAAGCGGCAGGCGCGTCGGGCAGTGACGGCGATACCGAACGCGCCCACGACGCTGCCTGGGCCACCTTCATGGACCGTGCCCGTGGGGGCCTGCGCTTTGGCGAGGTGATGGTGCAGCCGGAAAGTGGCATGTTCGAGCTGCGGCACGCGCTGGATGAGGGGCGACCCGGTCACGAACTCCAGACGCTGGTGACCCCCGAGGGCGTGCGCGACCAGACCCGCCGCGACGAGGGCGGCCACCACCGCCCGGTCCACACCCTGAGAAATATGCCGCGCGGCTGGCGGGCCGTGCTCGGCGAGCCGGACCTGATCCGCGCCGTGCAGTACCTGTACCCCGCCGTGATTGAGGAGACCTACGCCCACACGTGCCACACCCTGCGCCCCACGCCGTGGGTCACCACGGCCCGCCGTCAGACCGGCATCTACGCCCGTGTGCAGAAGGCCACCCCCGCGCAGGTGGAGGAGGTGGCGGCGGACGTGTGCGGCGGCTGCCTGCGGACCCGTCTGTGGGCCGGGGACAAGTTGCCCCAGACCTTCTTCGGCGGCGTTCCCGGTGCCATCCCCTGCGCCGAGGCCTGCACCTTCCTGGTGGCCGAGGTCCGCGAGGAAGTGGCGGGCAAGCGCGGCGGTGGCGGCGGACACAGCCACTGAGTGGCCCCCGGCCCACCCGCCTCCCGGCCAACGTCCGATTCCCCTGAACATCCCCGGTGTGGTGCGCTGCCGGGGGTGTTACCCTGAACTCCGGCCTCCAGGCTCTGGCGGCACATCACCTCTACCCGCGTCCTGTGAGACGCCCCGGCTGCCACAGCCGTTCAGTCCGTCCTGTGAGGCGGAGATGGAGCAAAGACATGTCAAGTGCCGCGACTTCCGAGCGTCGCCCCGATACTGTGCGGGGGACGCCAGTTCTACGTTTCTTCTTCCAGGAGCGCCGATGACCACAGGTGAGCTGAAGTACGAGGGTAAGGCCAAGCGCGTGTACGCCTCTTCCAACCCCGCCGAGTACATCGTGCAGTACAAGGACGAGGCCACCGCCTTCAACGCCCAGAAACGTGGGGAGTGGGCGGGCAAGGGGGCCACCAACAACGCCATCACGGCCCACCTGTACCCCCTGCTGGAGGCGGCGGGCATCCCCACCCATTTCGTGGAGCAACTTTCCGACACCGAACAGCGCGTGCGGGCCGTGACCATCATTCCGGTGGAAGTGATTGTGCGCAACGTCGCGGCGGGCAGTTTTGCCAAGAAGCTGGGGCTGGAGGAAGGCACGGCCCTGGCGCGGCCCGTGGTCGAGTACTGCTACAAATCCGACGCTCTGGGCGACCCACTGATCAACACCGACACGGCCATCGCCCTGAACTGGGCCACCGAACCTGAGCTGACGCGTGTGCGCGAGCTGGCGCTGCGGGTGCGTGACTTCTTGACTCCGTTTTTTCTGGAACGCGGCGTGCGCCTGATCGACTTCAAGCTGGAATTCGGCAGGCTGCCGGACGGTACGGTGATTCTGGCCGACGAGATCAGCCCCGACACCTGCCGCTTCTGGGATGCCCAGAGCGGCGAGAAGATGGACAAGGACCGTTTCCGGCGCGATCTGGGCGGCGTTGAGGACGCGTATGCGGAAATGCTGCGGCGCGTGACGGCGCCCGCCGAAGGCTAGAACGCCGCCCGCCCGGTCTGCCCCACCCCCCCACCGCCGCCCCCGGAGGAACCCCATGTCCCATTACCATGCCCGCGTTTACGTCACCCTCAAGCCCAGCATTCTTGATCCGCAGGGGCGCACCGTGGAACGCGCCCTGTCGCATCTGGAACACGCCAATGTCAGCGGCGTGCGCGTGGGCAAACTGATCGAGCTGCGCCTGAGCGGTGAGCGTGCCGAGGTCGAAGCCCAGCTGCGCGACATCACCCAGAACGTCCTGAGCAACCCCGTGATGGAAGACGCCCGCTGGGAAGTGGAAGAAGTGGCGCTGGAGCCAGCGTGAGCCTGCCGCAGACGGTGAACCTGCCCGAAAAGTTCGGCCAGTTCACGGAGCGCTGGCAGCCCAAAATCGTCGCTGAACTCAACGGCCAGCACGTCAAGATCGCCCGCATCGCTGGAGAGTTCGAGTGGCACGCGCACGAGCAGGAGGACGAGCTGTTCATGGTGGTGCGCGGAGTGCTGCGCCTGAAGTTCCGGGACAGCGAGGCGGTGGTCAACGAGGGCGAGCTGATCGTGGTGCCGCGTGGCGTGGAACACCTGCCTGTCGCCGAGACCGAGGAAACGTGGATCATGATGTTCGAGCCTGCCTCCACCGTGAACACCGGAACGGCAGGTGGCGAACGCACCGTGACGGAGTTGCAAAGACTATGAAAACGGCAGTCATTCAATTCCCCGGCTCCAACTGCGACGCCGACGCCCTGCACGCCGCCCGCCTGACCCTGGACCCGGACGCGCAGTTCGTGTGGCACACTGAGGCGGGGCTGCCGGACGGCACCGAACTGGTCTTCGTGCCCGGCGGCTTTTCCTACGGCGATCACCTGCGCAGCGGCGCGATTGCCGCCCGCAGCCCGATCATGGCGGCGGTGAAAGCGCACGCCGAACGCGGCGGCTTTGTGCTGGGCGTGTGCAACGGCTTTCAGGTGCTGACCGAGGCGGGCCTGCTGCCCGGTGCGCTGGGCCGCAACCGTGACCTGCACTTTTCCTGCCAGCCGGTGCATCTGCGCGTTAACAACGCGACGGCGTTTACCTCGGCCTACCGCCAGGGCCAGACCATCGAAATCCCCATCGCGCACGGCGAGGGCAACTACTACGCGGATGCCGAGACCGTGGCACGGCTGGAGGGCGAGGGCCGCGTGGTGTTCCGTTACCTCGACAACCCCAACGGCAGCCTCAACGACATCGCTGGCATCGTGAACGAACGCGGCAACGTGCTGGGCATGATGCCCCACCCCGAACGGGCTGTAGAGGCCCTGCTGGGCGGCGAGGACGGGCGCGGCGTCTTTCAGAGCCTGCAAGGAGCACTGGTCAAATGATGGGTCTTCAGGAATTTCTGGCCGACAACTACCGCACCGAACTGACTGCCTTTCGCGCGGTGCTGAACGGCATCCCGGACGAAGCGTTCGGCATTGATCGCCTGGGCCACAGTCCCGCGTGGCACGCGCTGCACATCGCCGACTGGCTGCGCCTGACCGTGCTGGGTGACCGGACGGCCAACTACCACTACCTGGGCTGGGAGGACAAGGACTGGGCGCAGGCCATGAGAACGGACGCCGCCCCCGTGCAGCAGGACGCCTCTAAAGCGGACATCCTGGCGCGGCTGGATACGGTGGGCGAGCAGGCGGTGGCTTACCTGCAAAACGCCAGCGACGCCGATATGGAGGGCATGACCTTTTCCCCCAGCGCACCGACCGGCGAACGTCCGCGTCTGGCTGCCGTGGGGCTGCACCTGCGGCACATTGCCTACCACCGGGGCCAAGTGGTGATAGGGCAGAAGGACTGAAGTGCCGTTCTGCTGCCCGACGCTGTTCTCTCGCCCCGCGCTCCCGCTGTAAGGACTCTCCATGACCCAATCCACCTCCCAACCTCAGCCCCTCCGTTCCCAGGCGGCCACCTTTGGCCTGTCCGAAGGCGAATACGATCTTCTGGTGTCCAGCATCGGGCGTGAGCCGAATGCCCTGGAGGCCGCCATCGTCGGCGCGATGTGGTCCGAACACTGCGGCTACAAAAACTCGCGCCCGCTGTTTTCCGCCTTTCCCACCACCGGGCCGCAGGTGCTGCAAGGCCCCGGCGAGAACGCGGGTGTGGTGGACATCGGCGAGGGCTGGGGCGTGGCCTTCAAGATGGAATCGCACAACCACCCGTCGGCCGTGGAACCCGTGCAGGGCGCGGCGACGGGCGTGGGCGGCATCCTGCGCGACATCTTTGCAATGGGGGCGCGGCCTTTCGCCGTGCTGGACAGCCTGCGCTTCGGCAACCCCGACAGCCCCCGCACCCGCTTTCTGGTAAACGGCGTGGTGGAGGGCATCGCCCATTACGGCAACGCGATTGGTGTGCCCACCGTGGGCGGCGAGGTCACCTTTCACCCCAGCTATCAGGAAAACCCACTGGTTAACGTGATGGCGCTGGGCCTGCTGAGGCACGAGGATCTGGCGACGGGCACGATGGGCGAGGTGGGCAACCAGATCATCTACGTCGGTTCCAAGACCGGGCGCGACGGGCTGGGCGGTGCGGTGTTTGCCTCGGCGGACCTGTCGGAGGCCAGCCAGGCCGACCGCCCCGCCGTTCAGGTGGGCGATCCTTTCATGGAAAAGCTGCTGCTGGAAGCCACCCTGGAAGCCATCGAGTCCGGCGTGGTGGCGGGCGTGCAGGACATGGGCGCGGCGGGTCTGGTGTCCAGCACCTGCGAGATGGCCTACCGCGCCGGGCTGGGCATCACCATGGATCTGGATAGGGTCCCAACCCGCGAGTCCGGCATGGTGCCGATGGAGCTGTGCCTGTCCGAATCGCAGGAGCGAATGATTCTGGTGCCGGTGCCGGGCCGCGAGCAGGAACTGTATAGCCTGCTGGACAAGTGGGAACTGGACGTGGTGAACATCGGGCAGGTGGAATCGCACAACAATTACCGCCTGACCTGGAAGGGCGAGGTGGTGTGTGACCTGCCCGTCGCCCTGCTGAACGAGGCCCCCAAATACACCCGCGAGGGCGTGGAATCCCCGGAGATCAGGGCGGCCCGCGAACGCGATCTGAGCGGTGTGCCCCAGCCCGGCGACGCTGGCGCAGTGCTACTGGAACTGCTGTCTCACCCCACCATCGCCAGCAAGCGCCCGATCTTCCAGCGCTTTGACCATCAGGTGATGACCAATACGGTGGTGGTGCCCGGTGCCGCCGACGCCGCGGTGATGCGCGTCAAGGGCAGCCGTCTGGGCGTGGCCGCAACCTCGGACTGCAACCCGCGTTTCGTGCAGCTCGATCCGTACACCGGGGCCGCCGCCGCCGTCGCCGAGGCTGCACGCAACCTGGCCTGCGTGGGGGCCACGCCGCTGGCCATCACCGATAACCTCAACTTCGGCAACCCGCACCGCCCCGAGGTCTATTACCAGATGCAACAGTCGGTGCAGGGCATCGCGGACGCCTGCCGGGCGCTGAACACGCCGGTCACGGGCGGCAACGTCAGCCTGTACAACCAGTACACCCAGGGCGACGAGCGCGTGGCGATTCATCCCACCCCGACGATCGGTATGGTGGGCGTGCTGCCTGACATTTCCAAGCGGGCCACCCTGGGCCTCAAGGCGGCGGGGCAGACGCTGTATCTGCTGGGCGAACACGCGGACAGCATCGGGGCCTCGCAGTACCTGGAAACGGTGCATGGGCTGGAAGCCGGGCGGGTACCCCCGCTGGACCTGGGGCTGGAGCAGCGGGTCATTGACGGCACGCTGGCCCTGATTCGCGCGGGCCTGACCGACACCGCCCACGACGCAGCCGAGGGTGGGCTGGCCGTGGCCCTGGCCGAGATGGCGATGGCCGGGAGCATTGGGCTCAGCGTGACGCTGGACGCCCCCGCCGAGGTCCGCACCGACGCCCTGCTGTTCGGCGAGGCCCACAGCCGCGTCGTGGTGGCCGTGCAGGACGCAGACGCCACCGAAAAGACACTGCGTGAACTGGGCGTGCCGTTCGTGCGCCTGGGCCAGAGCGGAGGCGATACGGTCACGGTCACGGCCCCGACACGCGGCCTACACTTGAGTGTGAACCTCGCGGCGCTGACCCTGGCCTATGAATCTCCGCTCGTGGGGATTCTGGGATGACCCTCCCTGAGCCCCCGTCCTCCTTCCCGCTCGCGGCCCTGTCCGAGAACGACTTCGGCACCGACAAGCCGCGCGAGGAATGCGGCGTCTTCGGCCTGTACTCTCCGGTGCCCAACGATCTGGCGTGGCTGACCTACCTGGGCATGTTCGCGTTGCAGCACCGGGGCCAGGAAGCGGCGGGCATGTGCGTGTCGGACGGCGAGAAATTCCACGTCGAGAAGGACCTGGGACTGGTCACGCAGGTCTTCGACGAGCGCCGTCTGGACAGCGTGCGGCTGCCCAACGCCCGCGTCAGCATCGGGCACGTGCGCTACAGCACCACCGGCTCAAATCTGCGCTTCAACGCCCAGCCGCTGACCACCCGCACCAACAAGGGCATCCTGGGCATGGCGCACAACGGCAACTTCGTGAACGCGCTGGAGGTGCGCGCCGAGATGCTGGGCGAGGGCGCGCTGTTCCAGACCACCAACGACTCCGAGGTGATGCTGAACCTGATTGCCCGCGAGAGCCACATGGATCTGGTGGAGGCCACCGCCGCCGCCATGCGCCGCCTGAAGGGCGGGTACGCCTGCGTCCTGATGAACCGCCACGCCCTGATCGGCTTCCGTGATCCGCACGGCGTCCGTCCCCTGGTGATCGGGCAGCGCGACGACGGCGCGTACGCAATGGCCAGCGAACCCTGTGCGTTGTACGCGGTGGGGGCGCGGCTGCTGCGCGACGTGCAGCCCGGCGAACTGGTCTGGGTGGACAGAGACGGCCTGCACAGCCTGATGGTGGAGCCGCGTGCGCCCACACCCTGCGCCTTCGAGTGGATCTACTTTGCCCGCAGCGACAGCCAGCTGGACGGCATTGACACGCACGCCAGCCGCATCCGCATGGGCGAGCAGCTGGCCCGCGAATTCCCGGTGGACGCGGATATCGTCGTGCCGGTGCCCGACAGCGGCATCGGCGCGGCCATCGGCTACGCGCGCCAGAGCGGGATACCCTTTGACTACGGTCTGTACAAGAACCCCTACGCGGGCCGCACCTTCATCGCCCCCACGCAGGAGGCCCGCGAGCTGAAGGTCAAGATGAAACTCTCGCCCACCAGCGCCGTGCGGGGCAAGCGCGTGATTCTGGTGGACGACAGCATCGTGCGCGGCACCACCTCGCGCCAGATTGTCAACCTGCTGCGCGACGCGGGCGCCACCGAGGTGCATTTCCGGGTGTGCAGCCCGCCCATCACGCACCCGTGCTTCTACGGCATCGACACCGCCGCTCGCAAGGAACTGGTCGCCAGCACGCACACCCAGGAGGAAATCCGGCAGCTGATCGGCGCGGACACCCTGGCCTTCATCAGCGAGCGGGGTCTGCGTGAGGCGGTGGGCGGGCCGGGGCTGTGCCTGGCGTGCTTCAACGGCGACTACCCGGCGGGAACCCCACTGCTGAACGACGTGGACAAGCTGGCGCTGGAGGGCTGAGGCCACCCGCAGCAGCTGCACGTTTGGACGTTGACGGCCCCCCGAGCGGGGCCTTTGACATTCCGCCCACCCGATATGGCAAGCTGTGCCTCACATGGAACTGCGTCACCTGCGCCATTTTGTCGCGCTGGCCGAGGAGGAACACTTCGGGCGGGCTGCCGAGCGCGTGTTCGTGGTGCAGCAGGCCCTGAGCAACAGCGTCCGCAACCTGGAAGAGGAGGTGGGCGTGCCGCTGGTGCTGCGGACCACCCGCCGCGTGCAGCTGACCCCCGCCGGGCAGGAGTTCCTGGTGGGCGCCCGCGAGACGCTGGCGCTGGCCGGCCAGACCGTGGACCGCGCCCGCCGCGCCGCGCGGGGCGAGGTGGGCCGCCTGACCGTGGGCTTCGTGAGCGGGCTGGCCTTCGGCGGCCTGCCGGAAATCGTGCGGCGGTTCCGTGAGTTGTACCCCAATGTCAGCGTCGATCTGCGCGAGCTGACCGCCCACGAGCAGGAGGCCGGGCTGCGCGGCGGCGTGCTGGACGTGGGCCTGATGCTGCTGCCGGTGCGCGCCGCCAGCCTGGATTCCCGGGCGCTGTGGCGCCAGCCGCTGGTGGCGGCCCTGCCCGCCGGACACCCGCTGGCCCGCAAGCGGAAGCTCAAGATCTCCGACCTGGCCCCCGAACCCTTCGTGTTCTTTCCGCGCCAGTTGCGCGCCACCTATTTCGATCAGGTGATGCGCTGGTGCGCCGGGGCCGACTTCACCCCCAACGTCGTGCAGGAGGCCATCGAGGTTCCCACGCTGCTGTCGCTGGTGGCGGCGGGCGTGGGCGTGTTTCTGCCCATCGAATTCTTCAACCGCCTGTCGCTGCCCGGCGTGGTCTACCGCCCCATGGAGGACGCCCCGCTGGTCGACATTGTGGCCGTATGGCGGCGCGACGAGGGTGGAAATCCGGTGGTCCGCGCCTTTCTGGGCGTGGCCGAGGAGATGCTGGCGGCAGATAAGGGCCAGCCAGCCGAATAGCTCCATTTCAAGTGATGCAGCGCGCCCTGATCGTCAGTCGTCCGGGACCACGCCGACAGCCCCGTGGCCGGGAGACGAACACACATCTGCCCGTCTCTCAAATCCGCCATCTGGCCTACCATTCTCTTATGTCAGGGGCGTAAACTGTGGGAAACGCTTCGGCGCCTGCCGCTCTGCCCGTGTCCCTTTTTCTGGAGGTTTCCCCGATGCTCAAGATCAAATCCGAGTTCACGCCGTCCGGCGATCAGCCCACCGCCATCCGCTCTCTGGTGGACGGGCTGGAATCAGGACTGCGGTACCAGACGCTGCTGGGGGCAACGGGCACAGGAAAAACCTACAGCGTCGCCAAGGTGATTGAGGAAACGAGCCGTCCCGCGTTAATCATGGCCCCCAACAAGATTCTCACGGCCCAGCTCGCCTCCGAGTTCCGCGAGTTCTTCCCTGACGCTGCCGTTGAATTCTTTATCAGCTACTACGATTACTACCAGCCCGAGGCCTACGTGCCGGGCAAGGACCTGTTTATCGAGAAGGACGCGGCGATCAACCAGGAAATTGAACGCCTGCGCCATTCCACCACCCGCAGCCTGCTGACGCGGCGCGACACCATCGTGGTGGCCTCGGTGAGCTGCATCTACGGCCTGGGCGATCCCAAGGAGTACACGGCGCTGAACCTGATTCTCAAGAAGGGGGACGCGGTGGGCCGCGACGAGATTCTGGGCCGCTTGATCGGCATGCAGTACGAGCGCAACGACATCGAGATGATGCCGGGCCGCTTCCGGGTCAAGGGCGAGATGATCGAGGTCTGGCCCGCCTACGACGAGCAGCCGCTGCGCATCGAGCTGTGGGGCGACGATGTGGAGCGCATTGCCGTGGTGCATCCGCTGACCGGGGACCGGCTGGCCGAGCTGGACGCCACGGTGGTCTACCCGGCCAAGCATTACGTGTCCAGCGCGGGCAACATCGAGCGGGCCATCGTGACCATTCAGGAGGAGCTGGAGCAGCGCCTGGAGTACTTCAAGTCCACCGGCAAGCTGCTTGAAGCCCAGCGCATCAAGGAGCGCACCCTCTACGACCTGGAGATGCTCAAGGTGCTGGGCTACTGCTCGGGCATCGAGAACTACTCGCGTCACATCGACGGCCGCGCCCCCGGCATGACGCCGTACACCATGCTGGACTACTTTCCGGACGATTTCATCACCTTTATCGACGAGTCGCACGTCACCGTGCCGCAGATCGGCGGGATGGCGAACGGGGACCGTGCCCGCAAGCAGACGCTAGTGGACTACGGGTTCCGCCTGCCCAGCGCGATGGACAACCGCCCGCTGAACTTCGAGGAATTCATGGCCAAGACCGGGCAGACCATCTACGTGTCGGCCACGCCCGGCCCCTTCGAGCGGGAGGTCAGCGACAGCATTGCCGATCAGATTATCCGTCCCACCGGACTGGTGGACCCGCCTGTGTCGGTGCAGCCCATCACCGGCCAGATCGAGGACCTGCTGGGCCGGGTGCGGCAGCGCGCCGCCATCGGTGAGCGCACCCTGGTCACCACCCTGACCAAGCGCATGTCCGAGGACCTGACCGAGTACCTGCTGGAAAAGGGCGTCAAGGCACGCTACATGCACAGCGACATCGACAGCGTGGAGCGGCAGGTCATCATCCGGGATCTGCGGCTGGGCCATTACGACGTGCTGGTGGGCATCAATTTGCTGCGCGAGGGGCTGGACCTGCCGGAAGTCTCTCTGGTTGCCATTCTGGACGCCGACAAGCCCGGCTTCCTGAGAAGTGAGCGCGCCCTGATCCAGACCATTGGCCGCGCCGCCCGCAACCTGAACGGCGAGGTGATTCTGTACGGCGACTCGATCACGCCGGCCATGCGCAGTGCCATCGACGAGACCGCCCGCCGCCGCGAGAAGCAGACCGCCTACAACCTGGAACACGGCATCACGCCCACCACCATCATCAAGGGCGTGCGCAACGTCATTCGCGGCGAGGAACAGCCTGAGGAGATCGGCAGCGCTGGCCTGGGGGAGGACCGCGACGCGCTGACCGCCCAGCTGACTGATCTGGAACTGGACATGTGGCAGGCCTCGGAAGATCTGGACTTCGAGCGGGCCGCGTCCTTGCGCGATCAGATCCGGGCCATCGAGGCCAAGTTGCAGGGCAAGGAGTTCAAGCAGGCGACGGTGCCGGGGCAGAAGGTGCGGGCGCGCGGACGACGGTAGGGTTGCCCTACCGCTTTCCTGGGTTACCCGGCCCGCCCCCGCGTAACTGCTCCCCACATCCCCGGCGCCGCACTCGCCAGCAGCACGCCGCCCACGCAGCCCAGCAGGCCGGTCAAGGCCAGGGGGGTGAGGCGTTCGCCGTACAGAACGTAGGCCTGGAGCACCACCAGCGGCGGCACCAGATAGAACAGGCTGCTCACGCGGGCGGCGGGCATCCGGCGAATCAGCGTGAGCAGCAGTAGCACCGCGCCCACCGACAGCGCCAGCGTCAGCCACACTAGCGACACGATGAACTCCGTGTTCCAGTGGATGTAGGCCCCGCCGTGCAGGGCGGTCAGCACCAGCATGGCCGCCGCGCTGGCCGCGTACTGCCCTGCCGTGCCGCCCAGCAGCGGAATATCCGCCCCCGAACGCCGCTGGTACAGCGTGCCCAGCGTCGTGGCCAGCAGCGCGAACACGGCGGCCAGCAGCGCGGGAGCCGCGTAGGCGCCGCTGCCAGCCTCGCGGCCCAGCACCACCAGCACCACGCCCACGAAGCCCAGGCCCAGGCCCGCCCACTGCCGCGTGCTGACCGCCTCTCCCAGCAGCGGCCCCGACAGCAGCCCCGTCAGCAGGGGTTGCAGACCCACGATCACCGACATCACCCCGGCAGGCAGGTCCTGCGCGATGCCGTAGGCAACGGCCCCCAGGTAGCCGGCGTGCAGCAGCAGCCCGCTCACCGCCGCCTGGGTCCACTGCGCCCGGCCACGCGGCCACGGCGCCCGCAGCGCCAGCGTCAGCCCGGCCATCAGCAGCGCCGCCAGCACAAAGCGCACGCTCAGAAAGGCAAAGGGGTCAGCGTTCAGGGCCGCGCCCTTGATGCCTACAAACCCCGTGCTCCACAGCAGGACGAACAGCAGCGGGGCCAGCGTGGTGGCCGCCGGGCCGGACGGGCGGGAGAGAGACACACCAGAGCCTAGAGCATCTGTCTGAAGGCCAGGGCCGGCAACACCCCCCGGAGGCCGTCCGGCCCGTCTGTGCTGGGGACCACCTGCACCCGACAAGGAAAAAGGCAGGACCGGATCGCTCCCGGCCCTACCTGTCCATCCTGCTTAACCCTCACGGGCCTCAGCCCGGCTGCGAGGCCTCCTCGGCCAGCTGTTCCTGCTCCTGGATCACTGCGCGGTCGATCTTCTCGCCCAGCGCGGCGGCGATCACGGCGGCCTGCTCGCGGGCATGGACGCTGGCGTACCCGGCGGCAGTGCTGGCGCTGCGCGGGCGGCTGGCGTGGCTCAGCACCTGACCGGGGGCCAGCACACTTTCCAGGTCTTCCCAGACCATCAGCCACGCGCCCTGGTTCTCGGGTTCCTCCTGCGCCCAGACGACCTGCGCGCCGGGGTGGCGGGCCAGTTCGGTGCGCAGGGCGTCGGCAGGGAAGGGGTACAGCTGCTCCAAGCGGATCAGCGCGGTGCCGGCATAGGCGTCCTGATCGGCGTCCCGCGCCTCCACCAGTTCCCAGTGCAGCTTGCCGCTGCTGATGACCACGCGGCGGCCCGCCGTCACGTCGTAATCCCCGATCACCTCGGAGAAACGGCCCTCGGTGAAATCGGACAGCGGGTTCATGGCCTGCTTGTTGCGCAGCAGGCTCTTGGGGGTCATCACGATCAGCGGCTTGCGGTACGGGCGCAGCACCTGACGGCGCAGCAGGTGGAACATCTGGGCGGCGCTACTGGGCACCACCACCTGCATGTTCTTCTGGGCGCACAGCTGCAGGTAGCGCTCCAGGCGCGCGCTGGAGTGCTCCGGCCCCGCGCCCTCGTAGCCGTGGGGCAGCAGCAGGGTCAGGCCGCTCAGGCGCAGCCACTTGCTCTCGGCGGCGCTGAGGAACTGGTCAATAACCGCCTGCGCCCCGTTGGCAAAGTCGCCGAACTGTCCTTCCCAGGCCACCAGTCCCTTGGGTTCAGAGGTGGAATAGCCGTACTCGAAAGCCATCACCGCTTCCTCAGACAGGGTGCTGTCAATCACCTCGACGCGGCCCTGGTCAGGGGAGAGGTGGGCCAGCGCCATGTACTCCTCGTTCAGGGGGTCCTCGGCATTCTGGTTGTGCAGCACGGCGTGGCGGTGCACAAACGTGCCGCGCCCGCTGTCCTGGCCCACCAGCCGCACGCCGTAGCCCTCGTCGAGCAGGGTGGCGTAGGCCAGCATCTCGCCCATGCCCCAGTCCAGCGGCTGCTCGCCGCGGGCCATGGCCGCCCGCGCCTTGAGCACGCGCTCGATGCCCCGGTGCGGCTGGAAGTTCTCCGGCACGCTGGCGAGTTGCAGGCCCAGGGCTTCGAGCTTCTCGCGCGGCACCGCCGTGGAGACCTCGTCCTCCCAGCGGGTGCCGGTGTACTCGGACCAGTCCACGGCCAGCTCGCTCTGGGCCAGATTTTCCATCTCGGTCACCACCGGCTGCCCGGCGTCGAGCTTGTCGCGGAAGCTCTCGGTCAGGGCGTCGCCCTCGCCGGCTTCCAGCACGCCCTCTGCTTCCAGTCTGGCGGCGTAGAGGGCGCGAACGCCAGGGTGCTTGTCGATCTCGCGGTACATGATCGGCTGGGTCATGCGCGGCTCGTCGCCCTCATTGTGGCCGTTGCGGCGGAACGAGATCAGGTCGATAAAGACGTCCTTGCCGAATTCCTGGCGGTAGGCCAGCGCGAGGTCGCCACAGAACACCACGGCGTCGGGATCATCACCGTTGACGTGCAGTACGGGGGCGTTGGCCACCTTGGCGATGTCGGTGCAGTAGCGGCTGCTCCGGGTGTCGCGCGGGTCGCTGATGGTGAAGCCCACCTGGTTGTTGATCACGATGCGCACCGCGCCGCCTGTAGCAAAGCCGCGCAGGCGCGACAGGTTTAGCGTCTCCATGACCACGCCCTGCCCGCTGACCGCCGCGTCGCCGTGGATAGTGATGGGCAGGACCGTCTTGCGGTCAGTGTCACCGCGCCGGTCCTGGCGGGCACGCACGCTGCCGTGCACCACGGGCGAGACGATTTCCAGGTGCGAGGGGTTAAAGGCCAGCGCCAGGTGCATCGGCCCGCCGGGGGTCCGCACGTCGCTGGAGTAGCCCATGTGGTACTTCACGTCGCCGGCCACGTCGGGGTTGTCGCTGAGCTTCTTCTTGCCGTCGAACTCGTCGAACAGCACGCTGGGCGGCTTGCCGAAGATGTTGACCAGCGTGTTCAGGCGGCCACGGTGGGCCATCCCGATCACCACTTCCTTGACCCCGTAGACGCCGGCCTGCTGAATCAGGCGGTCCATCAGCGGGATAAAGCTCTCGGAGCCTTCCAGGCCGAAACGCTTGACGCCGGGGTACTTGTTCTTGAGGTACAGCTCCAGCCCTTCGGCGGCGTTCAGCTTGAGCATGATGCGCCGGCGCTCCTCCTTGCTGAAGGCGTAGCGGCCCCGGCCCTGGCCCTGCTCGATGCGCTCCTGGAACCAGCGGCGCTCGGCGGCGGGCAGGTAGTTGTACTCGAAGCCGATGGAGCCGGTGTAGGTCTCCTGAAGCTGCTTGATGACGTCGCGCAGCGGGCCGCTGAAGGCCCCCTCGTCGACGGTCTCGTTCAGGTCTGCCTCGGACAGGCCGTAGAACTCGGGGGTCAGTTCAGGCACCACCGGCTGGCCGCGCATCTTCAGCGGGTTGTTGTGGGCGCTGATGTGGCCGTACACGCGGTAGGCCGTGACCAGCGCGCTGCCGGCCTGCTGCGCCCCGCTGTTGCCGCCGGAGGCCGGAGCGGGCGCACCCCCCCGGCGGCTCTGGCCAAGGTCATAGAAGGCCTGCTGGACGGGTGAATGCAGCGCCTCCTGGGTCCCGCCGCGTAACTCGTCAAAGAGGGTTCGCCATTCGGCGTCCACACTTCCAGGATCGGTCAGGTAGGCCTCGTACAGCCCCTCAATAAAGGCCGCGTTCCCGCCGGACATGATGGTCTGCCACTGCGTCATAACATGCCCAGCATACCCTTATGCCGCCGCCTAAAGGTGGCCTGAAGAGCCCCGGTCAGGGAAGGCTGGGCGGGGTTCCCCTCCGGGTGACAGGCCAGCCCGTAAGATGAAGCCATGAAAATCGTTTCTCGCATCGTGGTGGCGGTGGGCCTCGTGGTCTTCGTGGTGTCGCTGCTGCTGCTGGGTAAGGATGTCATCGACATCAACCAGCTGCACGCCGTTGCCAACGCCAACCGCTCTACCAGCTTTCCCAGCCCGCTGAACAACGTGCTGATCACCTACGCGCTGGCCGTGCTGGGTGGCCTGCTGCTGGGGCTGGGCATCACGCTGCCGCGCCGCCGGGCGCAGCGCTAAGGCCGGCGCCGGATTCACGCCTGAGCGTCCCGCCGCGCCGCCGATCAGCTCAGTTCCGCTTCAGAAACTCCAGCACCCGCCGCATCAGCAATGAGGTGGCGGCCTCGTCGTAACTGGACAGGCTGCGGTCTGTAAAGAGGTGCTGGTCACCACGGTAGAGGAACAGCTCGCCCAGCGGCGCGTCCTTGACCAGGGCCTGGGCCGCCCCGGCGTCTTCCTCGAAGAAGGGATCGTGGTCCATCGCGTGAACCTGGACCGGCACGGCGGACGGCCACGACGCGCCGAACTCCGAGACGGGCAGGCAGCCGTGAAACAGCAGCGCTCCCCTGGCCCCGGGCCGGGTCTGCGCGAGCTGCTGCGCCGGCGAAACCCCCAGGGAGAACCCGGCGTACACGAGCGCAGTGGAGAGGTTCCGGGCCGCGTCCACACCGCTCTGCGCGATGTTGCCGAAGCCGAGCTGCCTGGCATAGGCGATTCCATCGTCCAGGGTGTCGAAGGTCTTGCCGTGATAAAGATCGGGGGTGTGAACTGTGTGGCCCGCCTCCCGCAAGGCGTCCGCAAAGGCAACGACGCCGGAAGTCAGGCCCTGGGCGTGGTGAAACAGCAGCAGTTCGCTCATGCCCCAGAGCGTAATCCCGATACAGGACAGAGGCTGGCGTATTTCAGCTGTGGCCCTCAACGTGCAGGCTCAGGGGGTGAGGCAACCCGCTATCCCAGCGCGTCCACCAGTTCTGCCTTGCTCATCCTGCTGCGTCCCTTGATGTCCCTCTCCCTGGCGCGGTTGTACAGCTCGTCGCGGGTCAGGTCAGATAGGGCAGTGTTGGGATTGCCGGTGCCCTGGGTGCGTCTGTTGGGGCTGCGGCCTTCCTCGCGGCGCTGCTTGTTGACGGTGCGGCCCGCGATTTCCTCGGCACGGTCCTCGCTCTCGCCCCGCTTCAGCTCGCTGTCCCTGACGTGCTGGTACTGGCGCTCATCCTTTTTACTCCAGGCCTCTGGCATGGGCGGTCCTCCTGTGTCTGCACGGTAAGAGCCCCGCCCAGGCCACAGATGAGACCTGCCGTCACGCCCGCTTTATTCAGCGTTTGCCAGCGCCTGCACGCGCCCCACCTCGCCGGTGGTCAGGCGCACCTTGATGCCGTGCGGGTGTGTGGCCGAGGACGTCAGAAGTTGTGCCACCACGCCGCGCGTGAGCTGACCGCTCCGTTGGTGGTGCTTTTGCACGATGTCCACGGTCAGGCCAGGGCGAATGGCCGAGCGCGGCGGCACGCTCATGCCTGCACCCTCAACAACGGCCCCCTCACGCCTGTCCGTGCAGCCGCCCGATCAGCGCACGGGCCACGGTGGGCAGCGGGCCGGAGATGTCGGCGCGCATCAGCGGGTTCTGGGCCTGACCGGGGCGTTCTACGAAGGCCGTTCGCAGGCCCGCTGCCTTTGCGCCCGCAATATCCCAGCCGTGGGTGGCCAGCAGCCAGCTGTCGTGGGCGTGCGCCCCGGTGCGCGACAGCCCGTATTCGTAGGCGGCCCGCCCCGGCTTGAGCATCCGGCCCGGGTCCACCGAGACCGCGCCGTCCACCAGATCGGCGAAGCCTGCATTGGCCAGCTGAACGTCCAGCACAGCCTGCGTGTTGTTGGTCAGGCAGACCAGCCGCGCCCCGCCCGCCCGCAGAATCTCCAGGCCCTCGCGGGTGTCGGGGTGCGCCGGGAGCATCCGCACGCCTGCCGACAGCTCGTCCTGAAACTGCCCGCTGATCTCCAGCCCACGGGCCTCGCCCAGCGCCCGCAGCGCCGCGCCGCCCAGTTCCGAGAAATCGCGGTACTCGCCCAGCAGCGTGTGGGTCAGGGCCAGTTGCAGCAGATGGTTAAACCACTGCGTCCTGGCTCCCGGATCGCCGAACGCCGCCACGAACAGCCCGTCCAGCGCCGAGAGATCAAGCAGGGTCTCGTTCATGTCCAGAAAAACGGTGGGGGTCATGGTGGGGAGAATACGCTTCTCCTGCCTTTTACCCGAACCACCCGCCCCACAACACAGGCCTTTTTCGCAGCCACAACGTTGCCCCACAGTCTGTTGCCAGCCGCTACTCTGGCGTATGTCCCCCACCTTTGACGCCTTTATCGGCTTCTATCCCACCACCGATCTGGCGGCCACGCACGACTTCTATGTCGGCACGCTGGGGCTGACGCTGGCGCGGGATCAGGGGACGTGCCACATCTATGCGGTGGCGGGCGGCGGCTACCTGGGCTTTTGCCTACGCCCTGCGACCGAGTTGCCGCCCACCGTCGTCCTGACGCTGGTGACGGAAGACGTGGACGGTGTGTACGAACGGCTGTTGGCGGCGGGCGTCACGGCAGAGGCCGCGCCGAAGCACAACGCCGAGTATGGGATTTACCACTTCTACGCACAGGGGCCGAGTGGAGAGAGGGTGGAAGTTCAGCGGTTTGATGAGGGACTGCACGACTCCTGATATCTCTGTAATTTCGTCCTGTATTTGACTGGGCCCGGCACTCCCGTACTTCCGCCGTTCCCCCACCCTGGCGACAGAAAGTGTCATCCATCTTCCGCGCGATTGTCCCCCACCAGCGACTATTCCCTGGCCCCCATCCTTTGGCCCTTGCGAACTCAGACGCCGTGGCTGCTGTGCGGTGTTCTGCTGCATGGTTGCCCCCGGTAGGCAGCGGCTCAGGGCGAAGAAACCGCAAACCTGCACTCACCACCGCGTCTGGTCAATGCCATGACAACTGAGTGTTGGAAGTGTGGAAGGGGGTGGCCTAGACTGGCCGCATGACAAAACCGCCGCCCAACCGCCCGCCGCGTGCGGGTCTGCCGCCGCAGGAGCGCGATTCGCTGAACAGCGTGGAAACGCAGGAGTGGCTGGACTCTCTGATCTACGTGCTGGCGGACGCGGGCCACACCCGCGCGGCGGAGCTGCTGACCGAACTTGATCACTACGCCTATTTTCACGGCGCGCCCATTGAGTACAAGCAGAACACCCCGTACATCAACACCATTGACGTTGAAGCCCAGCCCGAGTACCCCGGCGACGAGGAGCTGGAGCGCAAATTCCGCAACGCGATCCGCTGGAACTCGGTGGTCATGGTGCTGCGTGCCAACAAGGCCAGTGACGGCATCGGCGGCCACCTGGCCACCTATGCCAGCGCCGCCGAGCTGCTGGAAGTGGGCTTCAACCACTTCTTCCGGGGGCCGGAAGCCGGGCCAGACCGCGACATGGTCTTCTTCCAGGGCCACGCTTCTCCCGGCGTGTACGCCCGCAGCTTCCTGGAAGGCCGCTGGGGCGAGGACCGCATGAACCGTTTCCGGCGCGAGCTGTCGCCGGACGGCCCCGGTCTGTCCAGCTACCCCCACCCCTGGCTGATGCCCGACTACTGGGAATTCCCCACCGTCAGCATGGGTCTGGGGCCGATCCAGGCGATCTATCAGGCCCGGTACATCAAGTACCTGGAAAACCGGGGCCTCAAGCCCAAGGGCGACGCCCGCGTGTGGGCCTTCCTGGGCGACGGCGAGATGGACGAGCCGCAGAGCATCGGCGCGATCCGCTTTGCCGCCTACGAGAATCTGGACAACCTGATCTTCGTCCTGAACGCCAACCTCCAGCGCCTCGACGGCCCGGTGCGGGCCAACTCCAAGGTGATTCAGGAGTTCGAGGCATTGTTCCGGGGCGCAGGCTGGAACGTGATCAAGGTGATCTGGGACGGCAAATGGGACGAGCTGCTTCAGAAGGACTACAACGGCGAGATCGTCAAGCGCTTTGAGCTGCTGGTGGACGGCGAGTCGCAGCGGTACGCGGCCTTCGGCGGCCGGGAACTGCGCGAGAAGTTCTTCAACACCCCCGAACTCAAGCGCCTGATCGACGGCTGGTCCGATGCCGATCTGGAACTGCTGAACCGGGGCGGCCACGACGTCCACAAGATCTATGCCGCCTACGCCGCCGCCATTGCCCACAAGGGCAGCCCCACCCTGATCATCCCGCGCACCGTCAAGGGCTACGGCCTGGGCGAATCGGCGCAGGCCCGCAACGTGGCCCACAATGTCAAGAAGCTGGATGTGGAGAGCCTCAAGGGGCTGCGGACGCTGCTGGAGCTGCCCCTGACCGACGAGCAGGTCGAGCACATGGAGTACTACAACCCCGGGCCCGACAGCCCGGAAGTCAAGTACGCCCTGGAACGCCGCGCCGCGCTGGGCGGTCTGGTGCCGTCGCGCCACGTCGAGTACCCGCACCCCAGCGTGCCCACCGGCGAGTTCTACGAGGAATTCGCCTCTGGCAGCAAGGGCCGCGCCGTGTCCACCACGATGGCCGCCGTGTCGATCCTGAGCAAGCTGCTGCGCGACAAGGAAATCGGCAAGTACATCGTGCCCATCGTGCCCGACGAGGCCCGCACCTTCGGCATGGACGCGCTGGTGCCGCGCATCGGCATCTACAGCCCGCGCGGACAGACCTACACCCCCGTCGATTCCGGCAGCCTGATGGTCTACAAGGAAAGCATCGACGGCCAGATGCTCGAAGAAGGGCTGACCGAAGACGGCGCGATGTCCTCGTGGATTGCCGCCGCCACCAGTTACGCCAACCACGGCGTGCCCACCATTCCCTTCTACGTCTACTACTCCATGTTCGGCATGCAGCGCATCGGCGATCTGGTGTGGGCGGCGGCAGACCAGAAGGCGCGCGGCTTCCTGATCGGGGCCACCGCCGGGCGCACCACCCTGAACGGCGAGGGCCTGCAGCACCAGGATGGCAACAGCCACCTGCAGGGCTACGTGGTGCCCAACATGAAAACCTATGACCCGGCCTTTGCCTACGAGCTGGCGGTGATTATCGAGGCGGGCATCCAGCGCATGTACGTGGACGGCATCGACGAGTTCTACTACATCACGGTGGACAACGAGAACGAGATTCAGCCCGCCATGCCCGACGACGGGCGCACCCACGAGGAAATCCACGACGGCATCCTCAAGGGCATGTACGTGTTCCAGCGCAGCGGCAACAAGAAGGCCAAGCTGCGTGCCCAGATCCTGGCCAGCGGCCCCGCGATGGACGCCGCGCAGAAGGCCGTGGAGATGCTGGAAGGCTACGGCGTGGCGGCGGACCTGTGGAGCGTGACCAGCTACAAGGAACTGCACCAGGACGCCCTGCTGACCCAGCGCCACAACATGCTGCACCCCACCCAGGAGCCCAGGGTCAGCTACGTGGCCGGGCAGCTGAGCCCCCAGAACGCCCCCGGCGTGCTGATCAGCGTCAGCGATTACGTCAAGCTGGGCGCAGACGGCCTGAACGGCCACCTGGACCGCAAGCTGTGGACCCTGGGCACCGACGGCTTTGGCCGCAGCGAGGGCCGCGCCGAACTGCGCGACTTCTTCGAGGTGGACGCCAAGCACGTTGTGCTGGCCACCCTGTACGCCCTGCAGCGCGACGGCAAGGTCAAGGGCGACGTGGTGGCCAAGGCGATTGCCGATCTGGGCATTGACCCTGAACGCGACGCCCCCGTGCTGCGCTGAGCCGTCCTTGCCCCCTCTCTCCCGATGTGATAGGGGAGGAGCACCCCAGCGTTCTAGAATTCAAATCAAAACCACAAACCAAGGAGCCTGCCAATGGCGACAGAACTGAAACTCCCCGACGTCGGGGACAATATCGAGAAGGGCACCGTCGTCACCGTGCTGGTCAAAGCGGGCGACACCATTGCTGAGGGCGACCCGATCATCGAGATCGAGACCGATAAGGCGGTCATTGAAGTTCCGGCCTCGGCAGGCGGCACGGTGGAAGCCGTGTCCGTCAACGTGGGCGACACCGTCAGCGTGGGCGGCGTGATCCTGACCCTGAGCGGCGGCGGTGATGCTCCGGCGGCCCCCGCGCAGGCTGAGGAGCCTGAAGCCGAGGCGCCCAAGCAGGAAGCGGCAGCCCCGGCCACCCCAGCTCCGGCCATGCCAGCGACTCAGGCTCCAGCGCCCGCAGCCCCGGCCAGCTCCGGCGGTGGCAGCACCGAGGTCAAACTCCCTGACGTCGGGGACAACATCGAGAAGGGCACCGTCGTCACCGTGCTGGTGAAGGTGGGCGACACCATTGCCGAGGGCGATCCGGTCATTGAGATCGAGACCGACAAGGCCGTGATCGAGGTTCCGTCAAGCGCGGGCGGAACGGTGGAAAGCATCGGCGTGGCTGTGGGCGACACCGTGAACGTGGGCGGCACCATTCTGACGCTGTCGGGCGAGGGTGGGGGAGACGCGGCGGCACCACCTGCCCAGGGCGGCGGCGACACGGCGGCCACGGTGGAATCCAGCGCCACCGCCTCGGATCCGGCCACCGCCAACCGCGTGGCGCAGGCGCAGCAGGAATCCCAGAAGGAACAGGCCGCGCCGCAGGGTGGGGGGCAGCCGTCCCCGGCCCCCGCCGCCTCGGATGACCATGACAAGGTGCCCGCCGCTGCCGGGGCCACCACCCAGGCGCCCGGCGCACAGCGTCCGTACAACACACAGACCTACGATGGGCGCACGGTCATTCCCGCCGCACCCAGCGTGCGCCGCATGGCCCGCGAGATCGGCGTGGACATTCACGACGTGCAGGGCACCGGCATTGCCGGACGCATCAGCGAGGAGGACGTCAGGCGCAGCGCCGGAACACCCAGCGTGCCACCTGCCGCCGCGAGTGCCGCTGGCACTGGCAGTGCGCCCGCCGCCGCCGCCCCCGCCCCGGCCCAGGCCGCGCCCCTGCCCAATTTCGAGAAGTGGGGCACGGTCAAGCGCGAGGACATGTCTGGCATCCGCAAGGCCACCGTGCGCTCCATGACGGCCTCGTGGACCACCGTGCCGATGGTCACGCACTTCGACAAGGCCGATGTGACGGCCATGGAAGAGACCCGCAAACGCTTCGGGGCGCGCGTGGAGAAGGCGGGCGGCAAGCTGACCATGACCCACATCCTGATGAAGGTGGTAGCCAACGCCCTGCGTCAGTTCCCCAAATTTGGCGCGAGCCTGGATCTGGCCGCCGAACAGGTGATCTTCAAGGACTACGTGAACATCGGCGTGGCGGTGGACACCCCGGTGGGCCTGCTGGTGCCGGTGGTCAAGGACGCCGACCGCAAGAGCATCACCGAACTGGTGCTGGAACTCTCCGAGCTGGCGGGCCGGGCGCGCGAGCGCAAGCTCAAGCCCGACGAGATGTCGGGGGCCACCTTCACCATCTCCAATCTGGGCGGCATCGGCGGCCACGCCTTCACGCCCATCGTCAACAGCCCCGAAGTCGCCATCCTGGGCGTCTCGCGCGGCGGCATGGAACCCGTGTGGAACAAGGAGAAGGGCGAGTTCGAGCCGCGCAACATGCTGCCCATCTCGCTGACCTACGATCACCGCCTGATCGACGGCGCGGACGCGGCCCGCTTTGTGCGCTTTATCGCCGAGGCGCTGGAAGATCCGTTCCTGATCTCGCTGTAAGTCTCTGGCTGCCCAACTGATTGAAAGTGAATCCCCGTCCGGTGCGGCGGGGATTTGCCCTGTCGTTATTCGGTCAGGATTGACCCGCTCTCGTCCGGAAAATGAAGAGGCTGTTCTTGCCTGTGCTCCGGCCTACACCGGCGCCAAGCCCGGCCCAGATGAGATCATGGTGGAAGCGGTGCACCAGCCCCTGTCTTCCGTGCCAGGGGCGTTGCCAGATGAGCGGGCCGCCGGACAAAAGGCTTTCTCGTCCTTTCGACGATGCTTCTGACCAGCTTCAATGGAGTGCCCGCCCAGACGGGGCCGGGAAAGCCCCCATTCAGTGTGAAGGGACCTTCCCGGCGGCTCTCTGTGCTGGCGCGGCTCCCGAGACCTTATTTCGGTGTCCGCTTCACCACCCACGAAGTCTGCGCCAGAGGCTGCGGCCGCACCGAGCCCTGACCCGGATACACCAGCAGTTCCACGCGCTGCTGCGCGGCGTCGTACAGATGGCCGCCGAGCTTCAACAGCGGTGTGGGACCGCTGGCCGGCGCCGTCACAGGCAGCGTGATAACCGTGGAGCAACTGCGCTGACAGGCCCGCAGGGACACGCGGTACGGCCCGGGGGGCAGATTCAGGCGCACGAACGCCTGATAGTTCTGGGTGTCCTGAACGTCACGCGGGGCGATCAGGGCGTCCAGCGAGGCCTTGATGTCCGGTGCCGGCCGCAGGGCCCCCACCAGCAGCGGAAACGACAGCGCGGCCATCAGGCCCGCCGCCGCCGCGCCCCCGGCCCAGCCCACGGCGGGGGAACCCTGAGGCATGCGCGCCAGCACACTTCCCGCCGTGACCCAGAACAGTTCGCCCACAAAGGCGCCGGGCACGATCAGGGTGTTGTCGTTGGCGGTGGCCACCAGCAGCCCCGAGAGGATGGCGAGACCCAGCGGATCACGCTGCCGCCACGCCGCCGCCACAACCACCCCCAGCAGCACGAACAGGCCCAGCAGGCCCAGTGGTCCGGTCTCGGCCAGTTGTTGCAGGGTGACGTTGTGCGCGATCAGCCACGGCTGGCCCAGGCGCTCGATCCATGTCGGGCAGGGGGTCACGCGGCCGTCGGGGGCGGGCCACAGCGTGCAGCCCTCGCCGGGCGGGGAAAGACGGGTGCCCAGGCGGTAGGTGCCCACCCCGCTGACCGGCTCACTGCGGATCACCGACAGGGCGTTGTTCCACACCAGATCCCGCCCGGAGGTATCGGCCTTGCTCAGGCGGCTGACAGCCGGCAGGTCCAGGCGCTGGCCCAGGTAAAAGCCCCCGGCCAGCAGCGCTGCTCCGGCCAGGATGCCCAGGGCCACCCGGCGGTTCTGGCGCACGGCGAAGCCCAGTGCAGCGCCCGCCAGGGCGGCAGCCAGCGGCCCCCGGCTGCCGGACAGCAGCAGGATGCCCAGGGCCAGCGTGCCCAGCGGCACGCGCCACCACAGGCGTCCGCCCGCAAACAGCGCCAGCCAGATGCCCGCCGCCCCGGCCAGCCCCAGCGTGATGGGCGTCATGTAGGGGTGGCCCAGGCGCTGACTCAACGGATTCAGGCCGTCCCCCACGGTCAGGCCCAGCGCCGTGACGTACACCAGCGCCAGACCCACGCCCAGCGGGGCCAGCTGACGGGTGCTGTTCAGGCTTGCCCCCAGCGCCATGAACCCGAACACCAGCAGCGTGCGCCCCAACGCCAGCCCGGAGCTGAGCAGCGGCTCGGGGGTCAGCAGCGCCGGGAGTTGCTGGCTCAGGGCGTAGAAACCCAGCACCCACCACGCGGCCCTGGGCAGGCGGCGCAGCGCCGGGAGGGCCAACACTGCCACAGGCGCGAAAAAATACAGCGGGGCCAGCAGCGCCAGCCACACGCGAATCCACCCTCCAGTCCTGCGCTGCATCTGTCTCAGCTGAATTTGCCTCAGTCCCGGACTGCGGGCAGGACGGGGGCTGCGCCCGTTGTTTCGGGGCCGTAGGCGTAGTAGGTATCGCTGGTCCGCGCGATCTTGTTCAGCACAATGCCCAGCATCTTCACGTTGGCCACCCTTGCGTTCTGCAAGCTGCGCTCCACGTCATTCAGGCGGGTTTTGCCGCCTTCCACCACCAGAATCACGCCGTCGGTATAGGGTGCCACGGCCAGCGTGTCGGGCAGACCCAGCATGGGGGGAGTGTCGATCAGCACATAATCGTAACCCTGCGCCCAGCGGTCCAGGTAGGTGCGGAAGGCTGGTTGGCTGAGGATGCCGCCTGCACCGTCACCACGGTGGGGTGTACCGGCGGGCAGCAGGTCTACGTTGGTGCCCACGCGGGTGGCATAGGCCGCGTCTGGGCGCAGGAACATCTCGGTTACGGTAGTGGCGGGCGGCAGGGTCAGGTCGGTGCCGAGCAGTGGATGGGTGCCGATGCGGTCCGGGGACCAGACCTTGAGCTGGGTGGGGCGGCGCAGGTCGGCATCGATCACCAAGACCTTCTGACCAGCCGCCCCCAGACTCTCGGCCAGGGCCGCCGTAGTGGAGCTCTTGCCCTCGCCGGGATATGAGCTGGAGATTACCAGTCGGCGATGTTCGCGGTTTCCCAGCATGGACTGCACATTGATTCGCAGGAAGCCGATGCCCTCATACAGCGGGCCGCTGTGGGCAGCCGGCAGAAAGCCGGCGGCCAGATGGCGGCGGCGCAGCAGCGGCAATTGCGCCAGCACCGGCAGGCCCAGCGGTAGCAGGTCCTCGGTACCGTTGACCCGGCGACGCAGGCTGTCGCTGAGCAGCACCAGACCTGTGACCAGGAACAGCGAGAGCAGCCCGGCCAGCGCGGCGTTGCGCAGCGGGCGCGGCGAAACCGGACGGTTGGGGGCCACCGCATCGGCCACCGGAATCAACGTGCCGGTGGCCGCCGTTTCGAGCACGACCAACTGCGACAGGTTCTGCAAAAGCTGCCCACGGGCTGACAATAGACTCTCGCGTTCGAGCGGTTCATCAACAGATTCAATGCGCTCTGTCAGATTCTTCAGCTGAGCCTGAAGGCTCTCAAGTGAGCGGGTGACGCCCTGCTTGGCGCGGGCAGTGTCCCATGCCAGCAGCGCGGCCACGCTGGTCTCGGCCAGCAGTCTGGCAGCTTCAGGGGTTTCTCCCTGCGCGCTGATCTCGTACACACCGCGCTGCTGGGGGTCCAGGCGTGCCCGAACCTCGACCCGCTTGAAGACGTTGGCCGAAAGCTCCTTTTTAAGATCGCCGCTGATCTCGCGGATGACTTCAGGGGAGAGACTGCTTTTTTCCAGACTGTTAATGATGTTGTTGACTATATTTTGACTGTGCAGAACCTCTTGGACGGCGCCCTGCGGCAGTGGCGGCGCGGTCAAGACCGTGTCCTTAAGCAGTGAGTTCTGGGCGGTGGGGTCCACCGCGATGATGCTGGCACTGGACTCGTACAAGGGAGCCTGCTGCTGCGACAGTACGTATGTTGCCGCAGCCACCACTAGTGGGGTCAGGGCCAGTGGGACGGCGTATCGCCGGAGGGTACCAAAAACTTGCCGAAGGTCTATTTGATCCGCGTTTGCGGTACGGGGAGGCGGACTCTGCATTCTTGCTCAGTCTAACCTTAAAGGCGGAGAAGTTTCTGCGCTTTGCTAAGCCCCGTTTATAAGATGTATGTCCTGAGCAGTTGTGTTGCCATGGTCCTGGCCTCTACTTCCTCAGATGACCCCGCCGCCCAGCATCAGCCGCAGCGCGCCCAGCACGGCCACCACCGCGTTGAGGGTAACGGCGCCCCGGTCACGCGCCAGCGCCCCGAAAATCAGGCCCAGCACGGCGGGCGGCAGCACAAAGATCCAGTTGAGCCAGCCGAAGAACGGCAGGAACCCCAGCAGCAGGCCCAGCGCGGCGAGGATACCGAACACGACAGAAAGGACTCTCATGTCACGCAATACGCGCCGGACGCGCGGAAAGTTGCGTCCGTTCCGGGCGGACAATCGGGCGTGGGACGCGCTAGCTTGGACGCGTGACCCCTTCCGCTCCAAAAAAACCCGCTGGGCGCGGCGCGGCGCTCTCTTCGGGGCCGCGCCTGCCCAGTGGGGCCAGGCGGCGCGCCCCGCAGGTGCTGGTCTTGCTGGAACGGCTGTACCCCGACGCCCGCACCGAGCTGGACTTCGGCACGCCCTTCGAGCTGCTCGTGGCCACCGTTCTGAGTGCCCAGGCCACCGACGTCAGCGTGAATGCGGCCACGCCCACCCTGTTTGCCCAGTACCCGGACGCCCACACCATGGCCCAGGCCTCGGCGGAGGACATCGAGCCGTTCATCCGGCGCATCGGGCTGTTCCGGGGCAAGGCACGCAATCTGGCGGCGCTGGCCCGGCTGCTGGTGGAGCGGCATGGGGGCGAGGTGCCGGACGATTTTGACGCTGTGGTGGCCCTGCCCGGCGCGGGCCGCAAGACTGCCAACGTGGTACTGAGCAACGCCTACGGTTTTCCGGCCATTGCGGTGGACACCCATGTGGGCCGCCTGTCGCGCCGGCTGGGCCTGAGCGTGCAGACCAATCCGGACCGGGTGGAACTCGACCTGCAAAAGCTGTTCCCGCGTGGGCGCTGGGTCTTTCTGCACCACGCGCTGATCCTGCACGGGCGGCGCGTATGCATGGCCCGCAACCCGCAATGTCAGGTGTGTGAGCTGGCGTCGTTCTGCCCGAAAGTTGGGGTGGAGGCTTGAGGGCAGACAGCACGACCCACCGTGTACAGGGGATTGCGTGACCTGGCGGTTTTCCCCGCAGGTCTGGCTGTACCTGACCACCTCGTTCTCTTTCGGGCTGGCGCAGGCGTTTCTGGCGCTGTTCCTGAACTTCTATCTGCGGGCGCTGGGGCTGGGGCCGGAGTGGCAGGGCATCATGAACGCGCTGCCCGCGCTGACGCTGGTGTTTCTCAGCCTGCCTGCCGTGGCGCTGGCCCGGCGCATCAGCAACGCGCACACCATCAAGATCGGGGTGGCCCTGAGCCTGCTGGGCACGCTGATTCTGGCGCTGGCAGGGGGGCCGGCTGGCGTGGTCACGGGCGCACTCGTTCAGGGTGCGGGGGCGGCGCTGATGATCGTGGCCGGCTCGCCCTTTATGGCCAACAACAGCGACGAGCGCAGCCGCATCACCCTGTTCAGCGTCCAGAGTGCCCTGATGACCGGCGCGGGGTTCGTGGGCAACCTGATCGGCGGACGGGTGCCGGAAGCCTACGCGCTGTTTACCAGCACCCAGGCTGACGGCGTGGGGGCGCTGCGAACTGCACTGCTGGTTGCCACCGCCCTGCAACTGCTGGGCCTGCTGCCCGCCCTCAAGCTCAAACCCAGCGGCAAGATCTCGCACACCGGGCGCAGCTTCGCGGTGCGCGACAAGCGGGCGATGTTCCGCCTGATCTTTCCCAACCTGCTGGTGGGGCTGGGGGCCGGGGCCACCATCCCTTTTCTGAACGTGTTCATCGAGGGCAAGTTTCAGATCAACTACGCCAGTCTGGGCCAACTGTTCGCGTGGGCCAGCCTGGCGACGGCGGCCACCGCGCTGCTTCAGCCGCTGCTGGTGCGCCGCCTGGGGCAGCTTCAGGTGGTGTTGCTGGTCCAGGCGGGCAGCCTGCCGTTTCTGGCGCTGCTGGGTTTCGCGCCGCACCTGTGGATGGTCACGCTGGCGCTGTTCACGCGTGGGGCGCTGATGAACGCCGCCGGGCCGGTGTACGGGGCCTACGCCATGTCCTCTTTAGAGGAAAACGACCGCCCGATGTACTCGGCCCTGAACGTGATCGCCTGGGATTCCGGCTGGGCCGTCAGCAGCGTGCTGGCCGGCGTGGTGCGCGGGCAATTGCCGTTCACGCTGGCCTTTCAGGTGCTGTTTGGGTGGACCCTGCTGATGTACGGCGGCAGCGTGCTGGCCATTTACCTGGGGCTGTACCGCCCGGCACAGCGGCAGGCGCTGACGTTGCCGGTATAGGCAGGCGCCTCGCCCCAAGCCAGGATCTACCTCTTCCCCGGCCTCAAGGCAACCCGCCTCACATCCCGGCCTCGCGGCCTCTGTTAGCCTGTTTTGTTCGAGTGGGGCCGCCCTTTGTCGTGTTGAAACCGGTGTCCCTCCGCAGCAGGCCAGCTTTTCCACCGGCCAGAGGGGTGATTTTTTTGACCGCAGCAGCAAAGCAACCCGTGCCAGAGTACTTTCCCGCGCCCATCAAGACCGTCGAGGCGGGCAGCGCCGCTGCGCGTGCAGGTGTGCGGCCCGGCGACGTGCTGCTGCGCGTCAACGGGGCGGCCGTGACCGATGTGCTGGCCTACCGCCACCTGCTGTCGCAGGGCAAGGCCACGCTGGAAATCGCCCGCCCCAAAGAGGCCCCACGGGCCATGACCGGCGTGCCCGGCACCTCACAGGACCACCACCGTCTGCAGATGGCCGCGCCGCCCAGCCTGGACGACACCTTTACCTTCGATGTGGAGTGGGAGGATCCGGGCCTGGAATTCGAGGAAGTGCTGTTCGACGGCATTCATCTGTGCGCCAACAAGTGCGATTTCTGCTACGTCCATCAGATGCCGCGCGGTTTTCGCAAGAGCCTGTACATCATGGACGACGATTACCGCCTGTCCTTTCTGTACGGCTCCTTCGTCACGCTGACCAACCTGAGTGAGGGCGACATCAACCGGATTCTGGACGAGAACCTCTCGCCGCTGTACGTGTCGGTCCACACCGCCAACCAGGACCTGCGTCAGGACATGATGAAGTGGTGGAAGCTGAAGGTCAAAGACCAGAAGGCCGTGCAGATCCGCGACATGATCGAGCGGCTGGAAAGCATTGACCTGTACACCCAGATCGTGCTGGTGCCGGAGCGCAACGACGGCGAGAACATCGACGACACCGTGGAGTACCTGAGCAGCCGGCCCAACGTGATCAGCGCGGCGGTGGTGCCCATCGGCCTGACCTCGCACCGCACCAACCTGCCGGACGTGCGGACGTTCAACCGGGAAGAGGCCCGAGACAGCCTGCGCCGCCTGAACGTGTGGCGCAAGAAATTCCTGACCGAGCGCGGCACCCGTTTCGTGTTTCCCAGTGACGAGCTGTACCTGCTAGCCGGGGAGCCGCTGCCCAGCGAGGAAGAGTACGAGGGCTTTCCCATGCTGGAAAACGGCGTGGGCATGATCCGCGACTTCCTGACCGAGGCGCTGCCGGAACTGCCTGCCGCGCTGCCGGAGCCGCGCCGGGTGATTCTGGGCACCGGGACGCTGTTTGCCGAGGCGCTGGACCGCGCCGTGGAGCCGCTGCGGGCCATTGAGGGCCTGACGCTGGAGGTCCGTGCCGTGACCAACAAGACCTTCGGCCCGGTGACGACCGTGGCAGGCCTGCTGACCGGGCGCTGCTTCCGGCACGCGGTCAAGACCGGCGAGGCGGACCTGCTGATCGTGCCGCCCACCACCCTGCGCTACGGCACCGAGCTGATGCTGGACGACGTGAGCCTGGGCGAGCTGCGCCAGGAATTCCGCATGGACGTGCGGGCCGGCGGCGCGACGCTGGGCGAACTGGCCCGCGTGATCCTGGACGGCGCGCAGAGCAGCGGCCACCAGTGGGGCATGAGCGCCCACGCGGTCAAGGACAGCGGTCACACGCCCCTGGAGATCGAGGTGGCCGAGCAGGGGATGCGCGGGCAAGCGTAAGGGCCGCCGAAGGGAACGAAAAGGCCAGCCGCCCGGAGAAAGTTTCCGGGCGGCTGGTCCATATCAGGCGGACTCCCTACGGCCAGCGCGCTACGGGACCACCACTTTCCCCAGGGAGCCGTAGGTGGCCAGCACGGCCTCGCCCACGGCCGCTGCCGTCCCCTCGCGTACCAGGGCCACCACCGCGCCGCCGAAGCCCGCCCCCGTGATCCGCGCGCCAAAGACGTCCGGGTGGGCCTGCAACAGCACCACCAGGTCATCCACCAACGGGTGCGACACGGCATAGTCGTCACGCAGGCTGGCGTGGGTGGCATTCATCAACCCACCGAAAGTCACGGCATCGGCTTCCAGTCCTTCCAGCACGCGGGCATTCTCGGACACCACATGGCGGGCACGTTCTTTCAGCGGTGAGGGCAGCGCCTCCACGACGCTGATGTCGGTCACGTCGCGCAGCTCCTTGACGCCCAGCAGCCGGGCGGCTTCCTCCACCTCCCCTCGCCGTTCGTTGTAGCCGCTCTCGGCCAGACGGCGCGGCACCCCGGAGTCCAGCACCAGCACCTCGGCCCCCGCTGGAAACGGCACCGCGCGGCGCTCCAGGCTACGGGTGTCGATCAGCAACATGGTCCGGGTGTCGGCCAGACTGCTGGCCAGCTGGTCCATCACGCCGCACTGAACGCCCACAAACTGGTGTTCCACCTGCACGCCCCTCAAGGCCAGTTCTACGTCGTCCAGCGCCAGCCCGTACAGCTCACGCAGCGCCCGCAGGGTAGCGACTTCCAGCGCCGCGCTGCTGCTCAGCCCGCCGCTGGGCACCTCGCTGGTGATATAGACGTTCAGCCCCTCGGTCACGCCGCTCAGGTTCAGACAGCCGGTCAGGTACGGTGCGAAGTCTTCACCCACCTCACCCACCGGCACGCGCAGCGTCCGGTCAAGATTGGCGCTGTACAGCACGTGAGTGTCCGTGCCGTTCCTGCCGAGCCCTACCGTCGTCTTTTGCGGGATGGCGGTGGGCAGCACGAAGCCACCCTGGTAGTCGGTGTGTTCGCCCAGCAGGTTCACCCGGCCCGGTGCCGAAGCCGTGACTTCCGGTACCTGCCCGAACCGCTGCTCAAACGTGGTCAAGATTCACCTCTCGCAATTCTGCCGCCGCCACTTCAGGGAACTTGTCGTTGGCGAACTCACCCGAGCCCTGTTCGGTGCCGGCCAGATACTTCATGCGGCCCGGTGCCCGCAGGTACGGGTACAGCTCGATGTGCAATGGAAACTCGGGGTGGGCTGCATCAAGCGGCGCTTGATGCACAGTCAGCAGGTACGGCATCCGCACGCCAAACAGCGCGTCCAAGCGCAGCAGCGCGTCCTTGAGCACACGGGCAAAAGCGTCGCGCTCGTCGTCGGTCAACTCGGACAGCAGAGACACAGGCCGCGCCGGAAGAATCCATGTCTCGTAGGTGTAGCGCGCAAACGGCGGCACCACGCTCAGCGACAGGCCCTCGTCACGCACGATGCGTTCACCTGACGCTCTCTCGGCAGCCACGAAATCGGAAATCCAGGCATGCCCCGTCTCGGCCTGATGCTGCTGTGCCAGGTCCAGCATGCGTCCCGCCACGGGCGGGACGTGGTCATAGGCGTAGATCTGCCCGTGTGGGTGGTGCAGGGTCACACCCACCTCCACGCCGCGGTTCTCGAAGGCCAGCACACTTTTGATCACGTCGCCGGAAGCGAAGCGTGAGGTTCTGTCAGCCCACACCAAGAGCAGCAGACTTATCTGCGCGTCACTCAGGTCAGACAGGCGCCCCGCCGCATTCTGGCTGAACACCACGACTTCACACGCCCCCACGCCCGCCCGGGTGTGGGCCGGGCCGGGTGGGGGTTCGGGCGCCTCCAGGGTCAGGCTGGGAAAGCGGTTGGCGAAGACGGCCAAGTCGTAGGTACCGCGTGGCAGTTCGGTGGGATGTTCGGGGTCCGAGGTGGGGGCGAGGGGATTGTATTCGGGAGGTGGGAGGAAGGTGCGGCCCAGACGGTGCGCGGCGTACATCACCCATTCGCCGCGCAGGGGATGCCAGCGCATGACCGGGCGGGCGTCTACTGCCTCCGGGCTGGGACTGGGAATCTCGGACGTGACCACGATGGGTTGCAACCCGTACAGCGTCAGCGCCCGGCCGTCCGGCTTCTTGAACTCCTGCTGATGGGTGTGGCCCGTCGTGGTGGAGGTCATACCGGCCATTGTGCCCCGTGCGCGGGCAGATCGCCCACGCGAGAGTCGGTCAGGTTGAAGGTGGCGCGGCTAAAGTGGGTCACGGCCCCACCCAGACTCTCGGTGAGGGTGGTGGGCCGATCCGGCCTGCTGATCTCCAGGCAGCGGCGCAGCAGCGCCAGCCCGTCCACGTCCAGCATGGCAATCGGGTCGCTGCTGGCCCGCAGGCCGCCCACCACGTCCAGCATGGTGGCAACCGTGTGGCGTTCGGTGGCCGTCAGCAGGCTGAGTTCGCGGCGGCAGATCGCCACGTCCGGGTCCGGCTGGTACCAGGCGTGCTGATACCAGCGCGACAGGGCAGTGTGCAGGGCATTGCGGGCGCTGGGGCCGGTGGCGTCGCCCAGCCACACCCGGCGCGAGTCCTCGTCCCACAGCGGAGCCACATCCGGCCCGGTGCGCATGGCATCCACCACGCCGATGCTGGCCGCAAGCGGTGCGCCGCAGCCCAGCAAAAAGGCGTCGTCTCCGGCTCCGTCGCGCAGGGCCTGCAGGCCCATACGGTACGCCGCCGCCCGGCCCACCGAAGGATCGTGCCGTACCCCTGGCAGCGCCGCGCCGTACAGGAAATCCAGCTTCAGGTACGGGTACCCCCAGCCGCGTGCGGTGGCGGCCAGATCGCGCAGCCACACCAGGACTTCAGGATGGGTGGTGTCCAGCGCGTGATACGCCCCGCCCCAGTTGTGGCCCACCGCCAGTGGAGCGCCGTCCTTGCCGCGCAGCATCCAGTCCGGGTGATCGCGGAACAGCTGTGAGGTGGGTGAGGCCAGGAAGGGGGCCAGCCACAGCCCCGCCGTGAAGCCCAGTTCGTTCAGCCCCGCCGGAAGGTCACGGGCATGGCCACCAAAGTGGTCCGAGGCCGTGAACCAGTCGCCCAGATCGCTCTGAAAGCCGTCATCCAGCTGAAAGACATCGAAGGGAAGACCGTGCTCCCGGGCCAGCCGGGCGTTGTCCAGCATGGCCTCCAGCGTTACGCCCCGGTAATAGCTGTACCAGCTGCACCACACCCGCTGCGGCGCGGGCGTGCGGGCGTGCATGTTCGCCCCCAGCTGCGCGCTCAGCGTTTCCAGGATCGTGATCACGTCGTCTGTGGGTTCCCACGCCACGGCGGTGGCTGGCCCCTCCTGACTGCAGGTCACGCGCACCCGGTCGCCCTCGGCGCGGGCCTCCCAGTGGGTAAAGGTGTGGGTGGCGTCCTGTGCCGCGCCCACCCAGCCGCCCCCATCGGGGCGAACCAGCGCTAGCACGGTATGGCTGCGCCACACGCCCGCCTCGCCGCTGGGCAGGAAGGCCGGGTCGTGGCCCTGTTCGTGCCGCCAGCGCATCAAGGGCACGGCCTGCACGTCGGTCAGCGGGCGCAGCTCGGCCTCGCTCCACGACTGGTAGCCGCTGACGAGGACCCGGACCTGTGCCGGATCGGTGGCCAGGATCCACTCAGGCATGGGTGTTCTCCAGCACGGCGTCCTCCAGCACAGTGAAGCTGACCGGCTCCAGCATTTGTCCGTTCCACTCCACCCGTTCCGGGTTCCAGTTCTGCAGCAGGGTCCGCCCCGCCCGGCGGCTGAGGCGCACGCCCCCAGGCAACGGGGTGGTGGCCACGTCCGCCTCTGCCAGCACCCCGGCCAGCACCGTACCGATCAGTTCGCTGCTGTGCGCGCCGATCACGGTCACGTTGCCGTGGCGGATCACGGCGCTCTGGCCGTCCAGCGGGCCGCCGGAGTAGGTGTACAGCGTTTCGGCTCCCTTCACGCGGTAGCTCTCGGCCCAGGCGTGGGCCTCGAAGGTCCCGCCGTCGCCGGTCACGTGCTGGGAGAGGGTGGGGCGCAGCGAATCGTACTGAAGCAGCCTCGCGCCCACCAGCTCCGACAGCGGGCCGAACTGCCCGTCGGCCCAGGTTTCTCCGCCGGGCGTGCGGAAGGCGGTGCGTGGGCCGCAGACCAGCCGCGCACCGCCTTTGACTGCCGCGGTCCAGTGCGCCGCCCGCTGCTGCGGGACGAGCGTGATGGCGGGGGCGACGACCACGGCGTAGCCGCTCAGGTCCGCGTCGGCATGAATCACGTCCACGTCCACCCCCAGCGCCCGCAGCGCCGAGTAGTAGGCCAGGGTCTGTGTCCAGTAGCTCAGGGACGCGCTGTGCTTCTGCTCGTCGTACAGCCACAGGCTGTCGTAGTCGTGCAGCACGGCGACTTTTGCCGGCACCCCGCCCAC
This sequence comes from Deinococcus aerolatus, assembly GCF_014647055.1. Lineage (NCBI taxonomy): Bacteria > Thermotogati > Deinococcota > Deinococci > Deinococcales > Deinococcaceae > Deinococcus > Deinococcus aerolatus. The sequence continues at coordinate 127,791 of NZ_BMOL01000008.1, forward strand.
CGGAAACTGCGTGATGTCCAGCCCGGCCACCTCGGCAAAACCCCGGTCCGGCGTTTCATCGTGTCTGAGCAGGCCGGAGTGCATGACTTCCTGCGCCATGGTGGCGGCCCGCCAGCGGAAGTAGCTCACCACGTCCGCGCCGTGCGCCCAGGCCTGCGCCGTCCAGAGTTGCACCGCGCCGTCGGCGGGCAGCGGGTTAAAGGGAGCCCAGTTCACCTGCCCGCACTGCTGCTCCATCACCCAGGGGCCGTTCGGGGTGCCCTGACCGTCGCGTCCCAGCGCATTCTTTCCACCCAGCAGGCCCCGGTACAGGTCATGGTTGAAGGCGATCAGGTCCGGGTGTCCCGTGCGGGCAAAGTGGGTCTTGACGTCCTCGCCGCTGCCGGGCGGAGCGAAGAACTCCAGCATGCCCAGCGGGTAGTTGTCCCAGGTCACGAAGTCCAGTCCCCGCGCCACATCGTAGTGGTCAAAACCCATCTCGAAGATCATGAAATTGTGCGTCACGAAGCGCCCCGGCGACAGCTCGCGCAGGATCGCCACCTGTTCGGCCTGGAACCCGGCGATCATGTCCGAGGCGAAGCGGTAGAAGTCCAGCACATGCGACGGGTTCGGCTCGGCCACCGTCAGGTTCGGCGGCTTGATCTGCTCCCAGGCCGTGTATTCCATGCTCCAGAAGACATTGCCCCAGGCCGCGTTCAGGGCGTCCAGCGTGCCGTACCTGCGTTCCAGCCAGCCGGGAAAGGCGGCTGCGCTCGCGCCTCCGTAGCTGCGGGAGGTGTTGTGGCAGCCGAACTCGTTGTCGGTCTGCCAGCCGGCCACCGCCGGATGCCCGCCGTAGCGTTCGGCCATCGCCCGCGTGATGCGCTGCGAATGCTCGCGGTACACAGGACTGGCGAAGTCGTAGTGCCGCCGCGCGCCGAATTCGCGCACGCGGCCCTGGGCATCTACGGGCAGAATTTCGGGGTGGGCGCGTATGAGCCATGCCGGCGGCGTGGCGGTGGGCGTACATAGCACGACGCGCATACCGGCGGCGTGGTAGGCGTCGATGGCGGTGTCCAGCCAGCTCCAGTCGTACTCGCCGGGACGCGGTTCCATGCGGCTCCAGGCAAACTCGGCGATGCGGACGAAGGTCAGCCCCAGCTCCTTTTGCTGCTGCGCGTAAGCGGCCCAGCGGTCCTGGGACACGTGCTCCGGGTAGTCGCAGGAGCCGAGAAGGAGATGGGGGGCAGGGGTAGAGGTGGATTGGGTCATGGCAGGTCCTGGGGAAGGGAAAGAGGGCTGAGGATCTGAAGGTCTGCCGGCCGGGTGCCGGGCATTGTCGGCGCACGGAATCGCTGTACCGGGGCGGACACCAAAGGCCGCTGGACGGGGCCGCACATCACAGGTGGGCACGGGAGGTGAGCATGGGAGAGGCGGGGGGCGGGGCCGGAAGCACCGGCCCCCACCATCAATCCTTGACGGCCCCGCCCGCGATGCCGGCCACAAAATGCCGCTGCAGCGACAGGAACAGCACCAGAAAGGGAATGGTGGCAATCGCCGTTCCCACCATGATGCCGCCCCACGACACGCGGGTCAGGCCCACCAGGGTGCCCAGCGCCACCGGCATGGTGTAGCTGTCCTTCTGGGTCAGCACGATCAGCGGCCACAGATAATCGTTCCAGGAAGCCAGGAACAGCAGAATCGCCAGCGCCGCCAGCGCCGGACGCACGATGGGCAGCGCGATCTGCCAGAAGATGCGGCCCTCCGAGGCGCCGTCGATGCGCGCGGCATTCAGCAGATCGCTGGGAACGGTCTGGAAGGCCTGACGCATGTAGAAAATGCCGATGGTGTTGGCCAGCGTGGGCAGGATGACCGCCCAGTAGGTGTTCGAGAGCTTCAGATCGCGCGCCACCAGAATGAACTGCGGAATGATGGTCACGAAGGTGGGAATGGTCAGTGTCGCCAGGATCAGGCCGAACAGCCAGTTCTTGCCGGGAAAATCAAACTTGGCAAAGGCGTAGCCGCCCATGCTGGTGAGCAGCATGCTGAAGACCGTGTACAGCGAAGCGATCATGGTGCTGTTGAACAGCGTCCGCAAGAAGTTGGTGTCGGCCTGCAGTCCCCGGAAGTTTTCCATGAATGCGCCGCCGAACCACAGCGGCGGATTGGGGCTGAAGATGGCCGTTTCCGGGTGGGTGCTGAACACGGCCATGATCCACAGCGGGGCCAGAAAGATCAGCGCCAGCGGCAGCAGGGCCAGATGCAGCCAGAGGGCGCCCGTGCGTTTGCGGGGCGTGACGCCCGGCGAAACCGGGACGGCCACCTGCGGTCTGGCGGTCATCTTTCCCTCCCGAACAGGCGAAGCTGGATCAGGCTGAACACGGCGGCGATGGCGGCCACGGTGTAGGCGATGGCGCTGGCGTAGCCGAAGTTAAACGAGCGGAACCCCTGCTGGTACAGGTAGGTGCCCAGCGTCATGGTGGCGTTGCCGGGGCCACTGTTGGTGATCAGGGCGGGTTCGGTGAACAGTTGCAGCGTGCCGATCACGCTCAGGACCATGCAGAACAGTAGGGTGGGGCGCAGCAGCGGCAGCGTGATCTTCCAGAACTGCTGCGCGGGTGTGGCTCCGTCGATGCTGGCCGCCTCGTACACGTCCTCGCTGATGCCCTGCAGGCCGGCCAGCAGAATGATAGCGTTGTAGCCGGTCCAGCGCCAGGTCATGGCCATGATGATCACCGACATGGCCGGCCCGGACTGGTTGAGCCAGTCCACGGCGGGCAGGCCAATTCCGGTCAGGGCGCGGTTGACCACGCCGAAATCGGTGTTGAACAGCAGCCGGAACACTGCCGAGTACGCCACCGTCCCTACCACCAGCGGCGCAAAGAAGGCGAAACGGAACCATCCGGCGGCCTTCAGAAGTTTGCTATTCAGGGCCACAGCCAGCACGGTGGCCAGCGACAGCATCAGCGGCACCTGGACCACCAGAATCACCATGGTGTTGCGCAGGGCCGTGCGGAAGAACTCGTCCTCGATCAGTCGGGACCAGTTGGACAGGGCGTAGGGTGCGTCTGCCCCCAGCCGCGAATCCTTGAAGCTCATCAGAAACGAGCTGACGATGGGCCACGCCCAGAAGGTCGCAAAGATCAGCAGGTACGGCAGGATAAACAGATACGGCGCCTTGGGCGTGCGCGCCCAGCGTCCTGCGCGCCGGGGTGGGGGAGACAGCGGCTGTGAAGTGGTCATGACTACCTCGGCAGTACACGGACAAGAGGCGAAGGGAAGGAGGGCAGCACAAACAGAAGCGGGCGAGGGAAGCGGGCGTCCGTGTGCTCGCCATTCCCTCGCCCCTGTCCTCACGCCGCGTTCAGGCCCGGCGCGTCACTCAGACGGCGTGGCAGAAGACGTGGGGGTCCAGGCACTCGCCTCTGCCCTGGCCTTACTTGGCGACAGGCAGGCCCGTGGCGCTGCTGATCTTCTTGGCGGCGTCGTCCAGGGCTTCCTTGGCGGTCTTGTAGCGGCCCTTGATGTAGTCAGCCTGCACCACGATCATGATCTGACGGGCGTCCTGGAAGTACTGCGTGCCGCGTGCCTGGGGAACGTCACCCAGGGTGCCCAGAATGGTCTGCCACACGGGCTGGTTGCCCCAGTACGGCTGCGCGGTCTTCACGTAGGGGTCCTTGGTGGCGCTCAGCAGGCTGGGAACCAGACCCTGCGACTTGAGCATGGTGACCTGACCGCCAGCGGTGGCCAGGGCATGTTCCAGGAAGGCGTAGGCGGCGGCCTGGTTCTTGCTGGAGCTGGGAATCGCCAGGGCGCTGCCGCCCAGGTTGCTGGCGCGCACGCCCCCGGCCTTGGAGGCGGGCATCAGGTACACGCCCCACTTGCCCTTCTGATCCGGGGCGTTGGTGCGGATGGTGCCCTCGTACCACGCGCCGAACATGGCGCTGGCGGTCTTGCCCGCCTTGATGTTGGTGATCTGGCCGCCCCAGTCGCCGGTGGTGACCACCTGCGCGTCGTACAGCTTCTTGATGGTGTTCAGCGCCGTCACGCATCCGGGCTGGTTAACCGTCACAGCCTTGGCCGCGTTGTCGAAGTAGAAGCAGCCGTTCTGGTTGGCGAGCATCCGGAACCACTCGTCGTCCTGGCCGTTGGCGATGGTTGCCAGCTTCACGTTGTTGCCGAACTTGGCATTGACCTTCTTGCCCGCCGCGATGAAGTCATCCCAGGTCTTGATGCTGTCCGGGTTGACGCCGGCCTGCTGGTACAGGTCCCGGCGGTAGAACATCACCACGGGGCCGGAATCCCACGGCATGGCGTAGCGTTTGTTGCCCGCCATCAGCTCGGTCCACTTGAAGGCCGGAAAGTCCTTGACCAGCTTGTCGGCGCCCTTGGTGTTCAGGTCAACAAAGCAGTTCGGGAAACGCGCCCAGAACACCTCGGCCTCGTTGTTCTCGATGGAGTAAACGTCGGGCATGTCCTGGCCCCCGGCGGCGCAGCCGGCCAGCCCGCGGTCATACACGTTCTGGTTGCCCAGATCCTCCACCTTCACCTTCACGTTGGGGTACTTCTTGTTGAAGCTGGGAATGGTGCTCTCCAGGGCCTTGGCGGCCGCGTCCCACGACCAGACGGTGATGGTGCCGGACAGGTCCTGGGCGGCGGCGGAACCGGCGAGCAGCAGGGCGGACAGGGACAGTACGAGTTTCTTCATGGAAAACCTCCGGTTGAGGAATGGATGTTGAGTGGGGGTAGATCTGCGCTGCATACCTTTTGAAGCACGCCTTGAAGCGCTGCGCCTCCTGAAGCGCTACACCATCTGCAGATCGGGAATGCAGCGCAGCAGATCCTCGGGAGGCTCACTGCCGTGCCGGTTGGTGATCAGGGTGTGCACCGCCGACACCGGGGCCACCTGCGCCTGGCTGATCTGACCCAGCTTGCTGTGGTCGGCCACCACCACGATCTCGCGCGCCTGTTGAACCATGACCCGCTTGACCTCGGCCTCCTCATGGTTGGCGTTGGTCACCCCGGCCCGGACACAAATGCCGTTGCAGCCCAGAAACAGCCGGTCTGCGTGAATGCGGCCCAGCACCTCCAGCGCGTAGGGGCTGACCAGCGAATGCTGCAGCGGGCGCAGCGTGCCGCCGGTAACGATCACGCGCATGTTCGGCAGCCGTTCCAGTTCCAGGGCAATGTTCAGACCGTTGGTGATGATGGTCACGCCGCGCAGCGTGGGCGACAGGGCACGGGCCACCTCGGTGGTGGTGCTGCCCACATCCAGAAAAACCGTCTCGCCGTCGCGCACCAGCGCCGCCGCCGCCCGCCCGATACGCCGTTTGGCCGCCGAGTGCCTGCGGCTGGTCTCTTCCAGCGGAAATTCGCGCTGGACATCCAGCGGTAGCCGCGCTCCACCGCGGGTGCGCCGCAACTGACCGGCTGTGGCCAGGGCCTTCAGGTCACTGCGGACCGTAACTTCCGAAACCCCCAGAAGTTTTGAAAGCTCGGACGCCGATACCTCGCCATTTTGCTGTGCCAGCGATAGAATCTCGCTTCTGCGGGCCTGAATCATGTTCACCCCCTCCGGATCTGCGTTTTCGTTACTTTCGCAGTTTACGTTGGGGCTGGTCCCACGTCAAGCATTGGGCGCGGTGTCTTCTGCCGGGGCCGCAGCGGTGGACACCGAGAGAATTTATGTTTGCCCAGACGGCGAAAAGAGGCGAAGCCTCCCTCCCGTTTTCCCATCTGTCCACGCAGTGGAGTGACCGATGGGAGGGGTGGCTCAGTCGTCGGTTGCCAGGTCCTGCTGAAAGAGGACTTTCCGCGGCACGCCGAACACCTGCGCCATGCGGAACGCGGCTTCCAGGGAGGGCGAGGACTGGCCTGCCTTGATGGCCGCCACGTTCGTTGGACAGACTGAACTCGAACAGCACGAAGGGGGGACCCAAGGCGAGCGCCGTTGCGCCCAGCGACAGCCACGCGATTTTCTCACTGGATGAAATGCGTTCTCCTTCTGCTGGGGCACTTCTATTCTAAAAACACGGAACACTGTGTCAAAAGATTCCTTCCATAAGGGCAGAGAACGGGTCCGCCCCGGGGCTGTGCCGGAGAAACGGAGGTTGTGCCGTCGCCGTTTCCCGCACTTCTCAGCGCCGCCCCCCGTATGCTGGGGGGGTGAAGCTCGCTCCCTACATTGACCACACCCTGCTGAAAGCCACCGCGACGCCTGCCGACATCACGAGGTTGTGTCAGGAGGCCCGCGAGAACACCTTTTACGCCGTCTGCGTCAACCCCGTGTACGTGGCCCAGGCCCGCGCCGAGCTGGAGGGCAGCAGCGTGAAGGTAGCCACCGTCTGCGGCTTTCCGCTGGGGGCCGTGACCTCCGGCCAGAAGGCTGTGGAGGCCCGCCTGAGCGTGGAGGAGGGGGCCGACGAGGTCGACATGGTCATCCACATCGGCGCGGCGCTGGCCGGGGACTGGGACGCGGTGCAGGCCGACGTGCGCGCGGTGCGGCAGGCCATCCCCGAACACGTCCTGAAGGTGATCATCGAGACCTGTTACCTGGACGACGCGCAGAAGCGTGGCGCGACGGAAGCGGCGGTGCTGGGCGGCGCGGACTTCGTCAAGACCAGCACCGGCTTCGGCACCGGCGGCGCGACGCTGGAGGATGTGAAGCTGATGCGGGACGTGATCGCGGGCCGCGCGAAGATCAAGGCGGCGGGCGGCGTTCGCAGCGCGGAGGACGCCCACGCCATGATCGAGGCCGGGGCAGACCGCCTGGGCACCTCGGGCGGCGTGGCCCTGGTGGCCGGCGAGCGGAGCGGCGAGGGCTATTGATGGCCGCTGAGACAGGCGGGCGCGAGGTGGTGCTGGCCTCCGGCAGCCCCCGGCGGCGTGAACTGCTGACGCTGCTGGGCGTACCCTTCCGCGTGCAGGTCAGCGGTGAGGAGGAGGACAGCGCCGAGACCAATCCGCACACGCTGGCCGCCGAACTGGCCGGGGTCAAGGGCCGCAGCGTGGCGGCCCTGAACCCGGACGCGCTGGTGATCGCCGCCGACACGGTGGTGGCCGTGGACGGCGTGCTGCTGGCCAAGCCCGCCGACGCCGCCGAGAACGCCGCCTTCCTGCGTCAGCTCTCGGGCCGTACGCATCAGGTCTTCACGGGGGTTTCGGTGTTCGCGGGAGGCCGTGAACAGGCCGGGGTGGCCCGCACCGACGTGACCTTCCGCGTCCTGGCTGAGGCCGAGATCGACTTCTACGCGCAGTCCGGCGAGGGACTGGACAAGGCCGGGGGCTACGGCGTGCAGGGGCTGGGGCAGGCGCTGGTGTCGCGCATCGACGGCGAGTTCTCGAACGTGGTGGGCTTTCCGATGTCGCTGGTGATCGCGCTGCTGCGCGGTCATGGCGTGCCGGTCTGGGGCGCGCTGGCACAGGAGGCTGCTCCGGCGTGACGGGTGGGCGTCAGCTGGGGCTGGTCTTTGCGGGACTGCTGCTTCTGAGCATGGTGCTGACCCGCTTTCAGGTGGTGCCGCCCACCGCCCTGCGCTCGTTCACCGCGCCGGTCTCGCAGGTGGGCGTGGTGGTGGCCGACAACCTGCGCCGCGCCGTGACCACCGTGACCCAGCAGCGTGACCTGCGGGCCGAGGTCACCCGGCTCCAGGGGGAAAACGACGTGCTGCGCCAGCGCAACGAATTGCTGACCCGCGAGGCCGCCCGCTTGCGGCAGCTGGACATCATCACCCGCACGCAGGCCCCCAACGCGGTGGGCATCGCGCAGGTGATTGCCGTCGATCCCAGTCCGCTGCTGTCGCGCCTGACGCTGAACCGGGGCACGCGCGACGGCGTGCGGGTGCGGATGCCGGTCACGGTGCCGGGCGGACTGGTTGGCCAGATCACCGGAGTCAGTGCCTCAAAGGCAACGGTGGTCTCGCTGATCGATCCCGAGAGCACCGTGGGCGTCACGCTGCAGAGCGGCGGCGGCGGACGCGGGCTGGCCCACGGCGTGCCCCCGGACCGCCTGCGCGCCGAATTCTCACGCAGCGTGCCGATCAAGGCCGGTGACGTGCTGGTCACGTCCAGCCTGGGCGGCGTGTACCCGGTGGGCATCCGGGTGGGCAAGGTGGAAAAGGTGCTGCCGCTGGGGCCAAACGACGTGAACCGCTCGGTGATCGTCCGGCCCGCCGTGGATCTGGGCGTGGTGGAAGACGTGACCATTCTGGAGGGGCTGTAGTGTTCGGGCGTCGTGGGTTGGGCGGAGGCCGGCGCGGGTTGGGCGGCCCACGTTTCACGTTCCGCAGCAGCGGACTAGGCCGGGGAGCGCTGGGACCACGCGCCAGCCTGCCCCGGGGGGGGGCTGCGCGGGTGGTGCGGGCTGTCCTGTACGCCGCGCTGCTGATTGCCACCCAGGGCCTGCTGTCGCGTCTGGCCGACGCGGCAGGCGTCGCCGCCCCAGACCTGTTCCTGCTGACCGCCATGGCGCTGGCGTGGCGGCTGGGGCCGGCTCCGGCGCTGGCGGCGGCCTACGGCGTGGGGCTGGGTCAGGACCTGCTGGGCGGCGGCGTACTGGGCCTGCACGCCGCGGGCCTGGCCGGGGCGGTGCTGCTGGCGCTGCTGATCCGGCGTTACGTGGCCGACTCCGGCCCCCTTCAGGTGATCCTGAGCGTGGTGGGCGCGGTAGTGGGCGAGTGGCTGACCTTCGGGCTGCTGGCGTACTGGCTGCGCTCGGACCTGATCACGGTGAGGGTGCTGCTGACCACGGTTCCCGGCCTGCTGCTGGGTACACTGCTGGCGTATCCGCTGTGGGAATGGGCCGTGCGCTGGGGCATGGGGCCGCGCCCCGGCCCGCAGGAGCAACTGGCGTGAGTGACAGGAGGAGAATGGGATTTGGGGTGTGGCACGTGTGGCGGGGCCGCCCGGCGGCGTCCGCATGAGCCGCGCCGAGCATCCCCTGCACCGTCCCGATCAGCAGCACGAGCGGCTCAAGCGCGAGCGCAGGCGGGCCGCGCCCCGGGCGGACCGGACCGGCGGCAAGGCCGGCACCCTCGGCAACGGGGCCGGACGGGTGGGCTGGGTGGCGTTTGTGTTCAGCCTGGGTCTGGTGGGGCTGGGGGCGCGGCTCTTCCACCTCCAGGTCACGCAGCACAGCCAGTACGCGGTGCAGTCGGCCAGCAACTTCCAGCGCGACGAGGTGATCCGTGCCCTGCGCGGCGAGATCCGCACCCGCGACGGCGTGCTGCTGGCCACCAACCGGCTGGCCGTGGATCTGGTGTACACCGGGCGCAAGGCAGCCGAGCGCGGCGAGGCCATTCCTGCCTGGGACAAGATCATCTACCTGGCCGGCATTAAACCCGACGCCCTGAAAGACGGGCAGCCGCGTGAGCCCGATTTCAGCCGGGAAACCGAGGCGGTGCTGGCCCGCAACGTGCCGCAGGAAAAACTGGCAGCCCTGTACGAGTACACGGTCCTGATTCCCAGCCTGGAACTGCGCGAGCGCGTCGAGCGCATCTACCCTGAGGGCAAGATGGCCGCCCACCTGCTGGGCTACGTGCAGGAGGCCAATGACCGTCAGGTGCGGGAGGAGGGCTACACCGTGGGCGACATGGTGGGCCGCTCGGGGTTGGAATACAGCCTGCAGAAGACGCTGGAGGGCAAGAACGGCGTGCTGCGGCGCGAGGTCACGGCCACCGGGCGGCCCCTGACCGAGCGGGTCATTGATCCCGGACAGCGTGGCCAGGACGTCGTGCTGACCATCGACGCCCGCCTGCAACGCGCCGCCGAGGACGCCCTGCGCCGGGGGCTGGCCGACGTGAACGAGGGCCGCAAGAAGTACGGCAAGCCGCCGGAACCCTTCACGCGCGGCGCGGTGGTCGCCATTGATCCGCGCTCAGGACAGGTGCTGGCGATGGCGTCGAGCCCGGCCTACGATCCCAACTGGTTCTCGCGGGTGCCCAGCCCCGATCCGGCGGCCAAGAACTGGGCCATCGATCCCAACCGCAAGGACGCGGCGCTGGACGCCGTGACCAGCAACCGGGTGGTGCAGGCCTACAACCCCGGCAGCGTCTTCAAGATCGCCACCACGCTGATGTACGTCGAGCGCTGGGGGAACTTCTCGCTGTCGTGCGCGCCGTCGTACTACTTCGGGCGGGCGCGTTTCAACAACTGGTCACACACCAATCTGGGTGTGGTGGATGGGCGCAAGGCCATCGCCTTCTCGTGCAACCCGTGGTACTACGACTCGGCGGTGCGGGCCACACCCGGCGTGTACTCCCGCCAGCTCAAGTCCCGCCTGACCGAACTGGGCTTTGGGCGCGCCACCGGGCTGGAGATTGTGGGCGAGAAGACCGGCACCCTGACCGATATTGACGACTACAACACCCCGCAGAACCCGTGGTATCCGGGCTCGGGGCTGAACATGAGCATCGGCCAGGGCGACGTGCTGGTCACGCCCGCCCAGCTGATCAAGGTGCTGTCCACCATCATCAACGAGGGCCAGGAGCGCCCGCTGACGGTGGTCCAGGCGGCCGGCGGAAAGGCCCCCACGCGGCCCGCGCCCACCAGCGTGGTGCGGGACGGCAACACCGACGTCTTCCGGTTCGTCAAGGAAGGCATGGACTGGACGGTCAGCATTCCCGGCGGCACGGCCAGCACCAAGCTGGGGTCCCACCTGTTCCCGGTGGCGACGGCGGGCAAGACCGGCACCGCCGAGAACGGAATCAGCGCCCGCCCGAACGGGGGTTACGCCTACACCCACGCGTGGTACGAGGGTTACGGTCCGCTGAAGGACCCCACCTTTGCGGTGGTGGCCTTTTTCCAGAACGGCGGCGAGGGTTACGGCCCCGGCATCAACGCCGTCAAGCGCATGTTTGCCGCCCGCTGGTGCGTCAATCTGGACGACAGCGCCAGGCTCAGCGCCCTGCCGCTGGAGGCGCAGCAGCCGTGTCTGGGCGAACTGGATCACATGCGCGACGTGTACCGGATTCGGGCTGAGCGGGCGGCGGCGGCACAGCAGCAGCCGTAGCGGGTGAGCGGCCTCCTGCGCCTTGCGCCTGAGGTGTGAACCTCAACCCGGCGGGAAGGAGAGGCAAAAAACACGGGTGCGTGGTTGAAATTGAAGGGCAATCCGTGTCGGCCCCCTGTCCTCAGCTGTCGCTGCCCGCCTGACCGTCGAGTGGTTCGGGCTCGCTGAGGAACAGGTTGTTGATGGACTCGCACAGCGTCGGGTGGGCCAGCGTGGCGTTGCGCAGGTCCGTGGCACTCAGGCCGCCCATCATCGCCAGTTGCAGGGCGCCCATCACCTCGCCGCCCTCGTGGCCCAGCACCGTGGCCCCCAGCAACAGGTCCGTGGCGTCGTCCACGACAGCGCGCATCAGGCCTGCCGTCTCACCGGTCTCGATGGCGCGGGCCACGCTGGACATGGGCAGGGTATAGACGCGGGTGGGGCGACCCAGGTGCTGTGCGCCCTGACGGTCCAGGCCCACCCGCCCCAGTTGCGGGTCGGTAAACAGCGTGTAGGGCACGGGCCGGTCGCCGGTGGTGCGCCGGGTGCCGCGCAGCAGATCGTCGCGCACGATGCGGAAATCGTCGTAAGAGATGTGGGTGAACGCCGGGCCGCCCTTGACGTCGCCCAGGGCGTACACGTTGTCAGCTGCCTGAAGGCGCTCGTCCACCAGAACCTCACCGTGCTGGCCCAGCTTTGCGCCTGTCGCCTCCACGTTCAGACCATCGGTGCTGGGCGTGCGGCCCACCGCCACCAGCAGATGCGAGCCGCGCAGCTGTTGCGTTTCGCCATGCTGCCGAACCTCCAGCGTGATCCCGTCTTCTTTTTTGTGGGTCTGAATGGCCTCCGCGTCCAGCAGGAAGGTCACGCCCTCGTCCTCCAGCACCGTTTGCAGCGCGGCGGCCACGTCCGCGTCCTCGTGGGACAGCAGCCGCTCGCCGCGCTCCACCACCGTCACGCGGCTGCCCAGTCGGGCGTACAGCTGCGCGAACTCCAGGCTGATGTAGCCGCCGCCCAGAATCAGCAGGTGGGCGGGCAACTCGCGCAGCAGCAAAATATCGCGTGAGGTCATCGCGCCCACGTCCCGTAGCCCGGGCAGGTCCGGCCACACCGGCGTGGCCCCCACATTGATGAACACATAATCGGCGCTGAGCTGCCGGGTGCCGCCGTCATTGAGCGTCACCTCCACCTGCCGCACGCCGGTAAACCGCGCCGCACCGTCCAGCAGCGTCACCCCGGCCTTCAGCACACCGGAGCGGCTGCCCTCACGGAAATCCTTCACGATGCTCTGCACCCGGTCCACGATCTGGCTCAGGTCCACCTGCACGTCACGGGCATGCACGCCCAGCTCCCCCGAGCGGCGGGCCACATGCGCGGCGCGGGCGCTGGCGATCATGGCCTTGGTGGGCGTGCAGCCCTCGTTGACGCAGGTGCCGCCCACATGCTCGCGCTCGATCAACGTGACCTGCCAGCCGGCCCGTGCCAGTGCGCCCGCCAGCGGCCCACCCGCCTGTCCCGCCCCGATGATCAGGGCGCTGCTGGGCGGTGTGGTGGCGGACTGGGCTTGGGCTTCGGCAGTGGTGTGTGTGGGGGCCATGTCGTCTCCTGGTAAAACCCGTCCTGGTAGAAATGCGGGCTGGTGGGTGGGCAGAGGCGGCGGTCGGAGCTGCCCGTGGCGTGGTGGAAAGGCCCAGCGGTGACAGTGCCGGGAGGCTCGGTGCGCGGCTGGCGTTGCCCTGCAAGGCAGTATGGGCGGGCAGAGCGCTGCGGATTCAGCGCACGGTGCAGGTGAACTCCGGGGCGCTGCGGCACACGATGTGCGTGTCCTGGCGGACGTTCACGCGCACCAGCAGCGTCTCGGTGCGGGCGGCGGGGTCCAGGGGCACGACGTTGACGTTGATCACGCCGGGGCGCACCCGCATCCGCAGCGGCGTGGGGCCAGCCGGCTGCCTCCCGATCAGCACGCGGGCAGCCACGTCGCTGTCCACCCACAGGCCACCGGTCTCGGGCCGCATTTCGGCCGTGACCCGGCTGGTGGTGTCCGCCGCCACGGTCACGGTCTGCGCCACGCTGTCGAAGCCTGCGCGCGACACCTCCACCGTGACCCGGCCCTCGGGCACATCCGGCAGGATCAGGGGCGCGTGGCCCACCCGGCGGCCATTCACGCGCACCTGGGCGCCGGGGACCGAGGCCGTGACCTCCAGCGTGCCGAAGCTCACCACCCGGTACACCGTGGTGGCCACTGTGTAGCTGCCAGTGGGCAGGGGGGCCGTGGCCTGCTGCACCACGCGGGCCACCCCGTCCACCGAACGTGCGTTTGCCGCCGCCGCCAGGTCCAGCGGGGCCAGACTGGTGACGGTAAAGACCTGTGTGAAGCCCTGCGTGGCCGGCAGGGCGACTGCCACCGCCGTGTCGGCCGGCACCGCGCCCACCCCGATCACCTGTGCGCCGCCGGACTGGGGCAGCAGTACCGCCGTCACGAAGGCGGGCCTATGGGTACGCACTTGCAGGGCCGCCGGGCCGGGGTCGCGGTACAGGCCGGTCTCGCCGGTGGCGGCCTGCACGGGCGCGGGGGTCAGGACGGTCTGCACCCCCACCTGCGCCCCCGGTTGCGCCCGCAACGGCGCGGGCACGCAGGCGCTCAGGGCGGCGGTAAGCAGGGCACCCACGGCGAACAGACGGACGGCGCGGTGGTTCATGTCTTCAGCATAGAAGGCAGTCTCCGACAGGATTCCGCCATGGCACACGAAAAACCGGCCCCGGGCGAACCCAGGGCCGGGGTGGTGGGCGCTGGGCTCAGGGCAGGCGCTTCATGATGGACTGCAGGCTCTCGCTGTCGGCCCAGGCCATGCCCTTCTCGACGTACATGCGGGTCATCTCGGTGTCGCCGCGCTGCAGGGCCAGGTAGGCCAGCTTGGCGGCGCTCAGGGAGGCCCACTGCTTCTCGGTGTCGTTCAGGTCACCCAGGCGCACCCAGGCGTTGTAGGCGTTGATCCACCACTGGGTCTTGGTGTACAGCTGGGCCAGGTACGCGTTGTAGTCGCGGTTGGTGGCTTCCATGCTGGCGGCGAAGTACGAGTGGTCCACCGCCGCCTTCCACAGCGTGCGGTCGTAGAACGACACCGGGTAGGCCACGTCGGCCTGCACGGCATATTCCTGTGCCTTGACGTAGTTCTCGGCGGCACTCAGCGAGGCCGGCGCCGTCATGGGCATGGGGGCAGGAGCGGTAGAGGTGTCCTGCGCGGCGGCCAGGCCGGTAAGCGCGAACGCGGTCAGCATGAGAATTTTCTTCATAACGTTGGTCATCTTAGGCCGTACCCTGGCAGGCGTCCACGCCCCTCCCCACCGATTCAACGTTGCGTAAAGGCAATGTAAAGGAGCTTACCTTCAGATGAGGAATCTTGTGCTCAGTTTTTCCCGCACCACCGTCCTGACCCTGGGCCTGCTGGTCGCCGTTCCCCTACCCGTGGCCCTGGCCCAGACGGCGGCCACGCCCGCCCCGGCTGTGGCCTCCTCTGCCGTACCCGCGCCGCAGTTCAGGGCGCCCAAGGTCGACTGGACCCGCGAGCTGCGCGTGATTTCCGGCGTGTCAGTGGCGCCGAACGGCGATCTGGTCTTTATCGGCAGTGACGCCCGCATCCACCGCACCGACGCCAGCGGCAAGGAGCTGTGGAACTACGCTGCCGGTGACCTGGGCCGCGCCTATCCGGTGATTACCCCGCAGGGGAGCGTGCTGGCGGCCAGCTACGACGACTCGCTGTACGCGCTGGACCCGGCGGGCAAGCTACTGTGGAAGGTCCGGCTGGACGGCGACATCTTCGCCACGCCCGCGCTGCGTGCCGACGGCAGCGTCATTGCGGCCACGGCAGGCGGCACGGTGCACGCCCTGAGCGAGACAGGCAAGACGCTGTGGACCTTCAAGGCCGGCGCGCCGATCTTCAGCAGTCCGGCGGTGGCGCAGGACGGCACCATCTACCTGGGCACGCAGGGCAGTCAGCTGCTGGCGCTGACTCCGGACGGCAAACTCAAATGGTCCTTCCGGGCCGGATCGCTGGTGTTCAGCAGCCCGGCCATCGACGCGGCGGGCAACGTGTACTTCGGGTCCAGTGACCGCAAGCTGTACGCGCTGGACCCGGCGGGGGGGCTGCGCTGGACCCGCCAGACCGGGCTGTTCGTGAACGCCAGTCCCATCGTGACCAGTACCGGGCTGGTGGTGGTGGGCAGCTACGACGGCCGGGTCTACGCGGTCAGGACCGACGGTCAGGACGCCTGGACCTACGTCGCCGGGTCCCCCGTCACGGCGCCCGCCGCCGAGCTGAGTGACGGCACGGTGGTGGTGCCGGATCTGGGCGGCACGCTGCACGCCATCGGTGCGGGCGGGCGCCCGCTGTGGCAGCTGAAGACCGGCAAGAAGATGGACCTGGGCGTGACCGTCAGCGACGCGGGCACGCTGCACTTCGTCACCGAGGGCGGCGGCCTGAGCGCCATTCGGGGTCAGCGTCCACTGGCGGTGGGGCCGTGGACCACCTTCCACGCCCTGCCCAGCGCCGTGGGCCGTGCGCCGGGCGCCCGTGAGCTGGACGCCGCTGCCCAGACCCGCCGGCCCGCCGCGAGCGCGGTGCTGGCCGCCCTGACGCCGCTGGCCCCGGTCGCAACGGCCCCGGCCCCCGCCACCCCCGCTCCGGCGGCTCCCAGGCCCACCGCGCCCGCCCCTGTTGCGCCGGCCCCCACCGCCCAGGTGCCGCCTGCCAACACCACCGCGCCCACACCCGCTCAGCCCCAGCCTGCCCCGGTTCAGGCCACGCCGCCCCAGCCTGCGCCAGTGCTGACGGCGCAGCAGCAGGCCCTCGTTGCCGCCGGAATCGCGCGTGCCGACGGCGGCCAGATCTACCTGCCGCTGGGCGAGAGTGCCGCGGCGCTGGGCCTGCGCGTGAGCAGCGTAACGCCGCGCACCGCCAACGTGCGGGTGGACTCCGCGCTGCTGCCGGTGACCGTGCGCGTCTTCAACAACGTGCCCTTCGTGCCGCTCGCGGCGCTGGCCGGGCTGCCCGGTACCTCGGCGCGGCTGACCGTGACGCCCGCTCCGGCCATCACCCTGACCCGCGCCGGGCAGGACATCACCTTTCCCATCAGCGTGGTGCAACTGGTGCCGCTGCGCGCTGCCCCCGAGTTCCCCGGTGTGCTGAAGTAAGGCTGCCGCCCTTGCCTGATGTCCGGGTGACGGCAACAGGCCCAGTCCGGTGGGAGTCAAGAGGGAAGACCAGCAGGGTGAGCGCTGGTCTTTCCGTGTACAACCACGAATTGCACCTGAAAAATCTTCGAGGCTTCATCCCCCCAGGACCGTACGCGGTTTATCCCGCAGGCACCACCAGGGCGTCCAACTCACGCGGATACAGGCTGAGGCGCTCTGATCCAGTGGCCGTGATCACCACGGTGTCCGAGTGCCGGAACCCGGCGAACTCCGGCACATACAGTCCCGGTTCTACCGAGAACACCATGCCCGGTTCGATCACCGTGTGATCATCGAGATCGAGGAAGGGATGCTCATGCCCTTCCAGTCCGAAGGCATGCCCGGTGTGGTGGCGGACCAGCCCGTCCATGCCCAGGTGATCGCGGACAAAGCGGCGCACATCGCCCTCGACCTCCGCGCAGGTCCGTCCTGGGCGCAGGGCATCGAAGCCCACCTGTTGGGCGGCCAGCATCGCCGCGAAGTAGCGCTGAAACTCGGCGCCCGGCTCACCGACAACCATGGTGCGTTCCAGTTCGGATTCGTAGCCGCCCACCACGCCGTAAGCGCCGGTGACCAGCACGTCGCCCACCCCCACCGTGCCCGCCTCATGCAGGCCGTGCGGGTGAGCGGTGTTGCTGCCGCGAATGAACATGGCATTGGCAGGCAGACCCTCGCGGGCCTTGGGCACGTAACGCTCACCCAGTTCGGCCAGCAGGTCGCGGGTGGCCTGCAAGCTGGCCCCGTGGGAAATCAGCAGCTCCTCGCTGCCCACGCGAATACTGTCCTGCATCAGCCGGTGGGCGTGGTCGCCCCAGCGGCAGGCCTCGGTCATCAGGGCGATCTCGGCAGCACTCTTGACCATCCGCAGGTCGTCGATCAGGGCCACGTTGGCCTGAACAGGCTGTCCCAGCACGGTGCTGAGCGCTGGCCCCCGGTAGCCCCAGCGGTGTTCGTAGCCGTCCACGTCCGCCGCGATCCTCTTGCCCAGCACACCCAGCCTGCCAAGCAAGGCTTGCAAGAAGAGCAGTGGGTGACGGCCAGAACCGCCGCCAGGGTATTCAGGGTAAATGGCACTATCGTCTAGTTCCGGTCCCTGCTGCTGGAAATGGCTGAGTTCGAGGTTCGGCAGTAGGGCGGCCACCTTGCCGTCCGCCGTCAGGACCAGGGCAATGGGCCGCTCGGTAGGTGAGAAGAAAAAGCCGCTCAGGTAAGCCACGCGTGTGGGGCCGAATACACACAGGGCGTCAATTTCCCGGTCTGTAAGAAGGTGGAAAACCCGGTCGCGGCGCAGAAGGTACTCGTCCGCGCCGATCTCCAGTCTGTCGGACTCAGAAAAAACAATGTCGGTCATGGGCAGACCCTCCGTGATCTTGCGGTTGAACGGGCAGCCCTCAGTCGCCTACAGGTTCAGCCATAGGCTGACGAATCAGTTCGTCGGCGCAGCGCCGGGCCATGCCGATAACCGCCTCGCTGACCTGCTCGATGCGGCCACGGCTCATGCGGCTGGTGGGGCCCGCCACCCCGATGGCCGCGATGACCTTGCCCGCCCCGTTGAGAATCCCTGCCGACAGGCAGCGCACGCCCACCTCGCGTTCCTCGTCGTCGACGGCGTACCCCTGCGTGCGGACACACAGCAGTTCGGCCAGCAGCGCCGGTTCGTCGGTGATGGTGTGGGGGGTGCGGGCGGGCAGGCCCGTCTTGCGGACGATCTCGTCCACGCGGGCGGTGGGCAGGTCGGCCAGAAAGACCTTGCCCACGTCGCTGCAGTGCAGCGGGGCAATGCTGCCGGGGGTGGTGAACATCCGCACCATGCTGAACGGCTCCACCTGACTGAGATACATCGCCGTGGTGCCGTAGAGCTGCGCGATGTGGGCGGTTTCCCCGGTCACTTCCACCAGTTCCTGAAGGTAGGGGCGTACCCGGCGCACCAGGTCGTAGCGCAGGTACAGTGCGCTGCTGATGTCCACGATCTCGGGGCCGATGTCGTAGCGTTTGGTCTGGGGGTCCTGAAACACGTAGTTCTTGACAGTCAGGGTCTGAAGGATGCGGTGGATGGTGCTGGGGGCTAGGCCCATGGCCTGGGACAGCTCCCCCACACTGAGCGAACGGTTGGCCGCCACGATGGTATTGATGATGTCGAGGGCACGCTCGACGCTCTGCACAGTTTCGCTCATAGGACGCTCCAGTCTAGGAGCCAAACATTCGCAGGCTGCGCGGAGAGTGCATCTGGCCGTACAGCGTTTCGATAAAGGCAGGCCACTGGCCCTCGCTCAGGCCCTCGCGCACCTCGCGTACCGCCTCATTGCCAAACCAGTACGAGGCGATGAACGGCCCCCGGAAGCTGTAGCTGGCAAAGCGGATACGCCCCTCGATCCAGGGCCGCTGCCCGAAGGAATAGCGTTCCAGGAAGGTCATCACGCGGTCCTCGGGCCAGTTCTCGCCCATCTGGTACCACGCCGCACTCGTGGCGCTGGCGCTGCGTACCCGCCGCAGCTGGGCATGCACCGCGTCGTCCTGGTGTTCAACCCAGTCGAGCAGTTCCACACCCTGGTCACCGATGCCCTCCTGCACGCAGCCGGTGACGGCGTTGGTGGTGCACAGCAGCACGTCCGCCGTGCTCTCGCTGCTGGCCGCCTTGTCACGGGTGTACAGCAGCTGGGTGGAATGGCCCGGAAAGACCTCGTGGCAGACCAGATGCTTGAGGGCCGCCCGCGTGAACTTGAGGTCCATATTCAGGTCCATCTGTCCCTGATTGAAGTTGCACCGCGCGGTAAACGGAACGTCACGCAGAGGGTTCAGGCGCATGGTGTAGTCACCTGTCGGATAGATCCGGGCGTCGGTGCGGCGCTGCGCCTCGGCCATCAATTCAACGAAAATGGGTTCCAGTTGGTCCGAAGCCAGCGCCCGCTCCTCTTCCCAGCGCCCGATGCGCTCGGCCAGGGTGCCATGGCGCATTCCGGCCTGATTCAGCATCTCTTCCAGCTGACCGTGCATCTCCAGCAGCCCATCGTCGCTGATCGGCTGAGCAGGCACGCCCACCAGCCCCTCCAGCTTCTCGCGGAAGCTCAGGACCTCGCCCTCGAACAGCCGGGTGGCCGTTCTCAGCGAGCGCAGCATGTCCTCCAGAAAGGCGTGACGCGCGCCCGCCGGGTACTGGGCCACCTGCCGTTCCAGATCATCGAGTTCGGTATGCACCGCGTCCCAGTCACTCAGGGCCAGCGGCGGCACCAGCTTGTCACCCAGATAGATCGGCACCAGGCCCTCGCTGTCCAGCACGCCGTGTCCGCGCGAGAGCTGACGTTCGAGGTGATCCATCCCGATAGTCAGGGCCGTGAGCTGGCGGCCGAGCGAAGCGTCGTTGGGGGCTGCGTTCTGATTGTCCATGTTGTTCCTCCTGAATGCCGTCCATCATTCCGTCAAGTGGAACCTGAAGTCAAGTTTTCATTCCACATCCCGGAATCTTTACTGCCTTGCGGGTCGCAGTCTTGGCTTGACTTCCCTGTGTGAATATGCATACACTGTGATTCAAACCTCAAACTCGATTCTGGTTTTGATCGTTCTGGTCACACTTTTCTCTCTCAGCGGAGGTTAGGAACATGGGCAATCAGATGCAAGCAGGAAATTCCGTCAAGCAGAAGAGAATAGTACTCGGGCTCAGTACAGCGATTCTGCTCAGCGGAATGGGAATGGCGCAGCAGCGCGGCGGCACCCTGACTGTCGGCCTCGGGTACGACATCGACACGCTGAACGTCTATTCCACGGGTTTCCTGGGTGATGTACAGGCGGCAGTGGTCGAAGGCCTGGTGGCCCCCAACGAGAAGGCGGAATACGTGCCGGTGCTGGCAACGCGCGTGCCCACCGTGCAGAACGGCGGCATCAAGGTGGCCGCCGACAACAAGAGCATGGTGGTCACGTACCAGCTGCGGCCCGGCGTCAAGTGGTCCGACGGCAAGCCGTTTACCTCCGCCGACGTGAAGTTCACCTGGGAGACGGTCAAGGACCCCAAGTTCATCGCCGAGTCCAAGGACGGCACCGAAGACATCTCGTCTATTGAAACGCCCAACGATCTGACGGTGATCGTTAATTACAAGCGCGTCGCGCCCGACTTCAAGAGCACCCTCTTTACCTTCGGCATCCTGCCCAAGCACGCGCTGGAAGGCAAGGATCTCAACACCGACAAGTACAACCAGATGCCGCTGGGCACCGGCCCCTTCAAGGTCACCCAGTACGTCAAGGGGCAGTTCGTGGTGCTGGACCGCAACCCCAATTACTGGGGCAAGGACAAGGCGGGCGTGCAGCTTCCGTACCTGGACAAGATGATCTTCAAGATCATTCCAGACAGCAACACGCTGGTCACCCAGCTCAAGTCCGGCGAGATCCAGATGGCCTACAGCGTGCCGTACTCGCAGATTCCCCAACTCAGCGCTCAGGCGGGCCTCAAGGTCATCAAGAACCCGGTGCTGTCGTGGCAACACCTGGATTTCAACCTGAAAGGCCCGGCCGCGCTGCGTGACATCAACGTCCGCAAGGCGATGGCGCATGCCATAGACCGGACCACCATCTCCAAGGCGCTGGGCGGCTACCCTATTCCGATCTCCACGGTGGTGGTGCCGGTCTTCTCATACAGCAACAAGGACGTGCCGAAGTACCCCTATGATCCGGCCAAGGCCAGGCAACTGCTGGAGGCGGCTGGGTACAAAGCAGGAAGCGACGGCATTCGCGCCAAGAACGGTGAGCGCCTGAGCTTCAACATCATGTCGCAGGCAGGCCGCGCGACCGACGAGGACGCCCAGCAGGTGCTGATCGCCCAGATGAAGGCCATCGGCATCGAACTCAAGCCGGACAACAAGGCGGGTGTGGCTTTCCGCGATGCGCGCTACAAGGGCAGTTATGACCTGTTCTACAGTGGCTGGATCACCTCAGCGGACCCCTCTTATGGCGTCTTTTTCGGCACCAAGGGAGTGAACAACGGCCAGGGCTATAGCAATCCCAAGGTGGACGCGCTGCTGGCAACCGCAGACAGCAGTCTGGATCCGGCCGTCAGGAACAAGGCCCTGCGCGACTTCCAGACGGTGCTGATGCAGGATCTGCCCAGCATCCCCGTGACCTCCAACCCGTCGATGATCGTCGTGACTGATAAACTCGGCGGTTTTGTCCCCAACCCCACCAACATGACCAACTTCGTCAATACCAGCGGCTGGTACCTGAAGAAGTAAGGAACAAGGCGCAGGCCCCGACTCGGCCCAGCTTTACTCGGCCTGCGGGGCCTGCGCACTTGACGTCAACGCCACCACACCTGCGAAGGGAGCGTCATGAGTCTGTCGTACATTTTCAAACGCCTGCTGGGCATGGTGCCGCTGCTGCTGGGCGTCTCGCTGATTCTATTCGGGGTGCTGCATCTCGCCCCTGGCGGCCCGCTGGACGTTTATGCCGACAACCCGTCCGTAACTCAGGAAGCGCTGGACAACATGAAACGGGCTTTCGGGCTCGACCAGCCGTTGCCGGTGCAGTACTTCCGGTGGGTTACAGCCTTTTTCCAGGGCGAGTGGGGCTTTTCTATTCGCAGCGCGCAACCCGTGATGGAGGAGGTGCTGGCCCGGGTGCCCGCTACCCTGATGCTCAGCGGCAGCGCTTTCCTGCTCGCCCTGATCGTCGCTCTCCCGCTGGGCATTCTGAGCGCCACCCGCCGCTACACCGGCGTGGACTACTTCATTACCCTGATGTCTTTTCTGGGCATCAGTATGCCCGTGTTCTGGCTGGCGCTGATGCTGCAACTGCTGTTCGCGGTGCAGTGGAAAATCCTGCCCTCAGCGGGCATGCAGACCATTGGGGACGGTTCGCTGCCTGATCTGCTGCGTCACCTGATCCTGCCTGTGTTCATCCTGGCCTTCGCCTCGGTGGCAGGCTGGAGCCGCTACATGCGCTCCAGCATGGTGGAGGTGCTGAGCCAGGACTACATCCGCACCGCCCGCGCCAAGGGCGTGTCCTCCCGGCGGGTGACGTACTCTCACGCGTTCAGGAACGCCCTGATTCCGGTGGTCACGGTGGTGGCGCTGGACTCGGCATCGATCCTGTCCGGCGCCGTCATCACCGAGACGATCTTCGCGTGGCCGGGCCTGGGCCGCCTGTTCATCGAGTCGATGAACGGACGCGACTACCCGGTGCTGATGGCCCTGCTGATGGTGGGCTCGTTCGCGCTGGTTCTGAGCAACCTTCTCGCAGACCTGGCATACAGCCTGATCGATCCCAGGATTCGCTATGACTGACACCCTTGAACACCGCGCCACACCGGGCGGACGTGTGCGGCGTGAGGGCTTCTGGCCCACGATGATCGCTCGGTTCCTGAAGCATAAGCTGGCGGTGCTGGGCCTGGTGGTGCTGATCCTGCTGGGTCTGTCGGCCATTTTTGCGCCCCTCATCGCCCCCTATACTTTTGATGGTCAGGACGTCAGCATCATGGGTCAGCCGCAGCCTCCCAGTGCCAAGCACTGGATGGGCACCGATCAACTGGGGCGCGACGCCTTTACTCGGGTGCTGTACGGCGCCCGCATCTCGCTGATGGTGGGGCTGTTCAGCGCGCTGCTGGCCACTTTTCTGGGTACCCTGATCGGTGCCCTGTCCGGCTACTACCGGGGCTGGACGGACACTGTGCTGATGCGCATCACAGACGTGGTGCTGTGTATTCCCCTGCTGCCGCTGATCATCCTGCTGTCGGGCATCCTGCGGCCCAGCGTCACGCTGCTGATCCTGATCGTGGGCAGCCTGAGCTGGATGGGCACCGCCCGGCTGGTGCGCAGCCAGTTCCTGAGTCTGCGCGAGCGCGAGTTCGTGGAAGCGTCGCGCGCCCTGGGCGGCGGCGATAACCGCGTGATGTTCCGCCACATCCTGCCCAACGCTCTTGGCCCGATCATCGTGTCCACCACGCTGTCGGTGGGCGGCACCATCATGCTCGAAAGTGCGCTGTCGTTCCTGGGGCTGGGCGTGCAGCCGCCGACACCCACCTGGGGCAACCTGCTGAACTACGCCAGCCAGTGGCTGACCGCCGCCCCGTGGCTGGCTGTCTTTCCTGGCCTGATGATCCTGATCACCGTGCTGGCCGTCAACTTCCTGGGCGACGGTTTGCGCGACGCCTTCGATCCGCGCAACTGAAAACCGCCAACTCAAAACAAGGAGACAACATGAAGATCACCATCCTGGGTGCAGGAGCCATCGGCGGCCTCGCCGGGGCCTACATGGCCGAAGCTGGACACGACGTGACGCTGGTGGACCGCTGGGCCGAGCATATCGACGCCATCAAGGTGCACGGCCTGAAGGTAGATGGTGTGCGAGGCGAACTGCACTTCGACGTGAAGGCGCTGCATCCGGGTGAGCTGGAAGGCCCACTGGAGGCCGTGTTGATCGCCACCAAGAGCCAGCACACCATCGAGGCTCTGGAAAGCGTGCTGCCGCTGTTTGGCCCCGAGACGTTCGTGGTGTCGTACCAGAACGGATTCAACGAGCACGACATCGCCGCCCGACTCACCGAGGCGGGACTGGGCGGCTTGGAGCGGGTCATCGGTTCCATTCCCAATTACGGCGGCGCGCTGGTGGATCCCGGTTACCTGGAATTTGTGCATGAGGGGGCCATTCAACTGGGCGAGATGACGGGCGAGCGCACCCCGCGCCTGCTGGAGTTGGCAGACAAACTCTCGGCCCTGACCGAGGTGCAGCTCAGCGACAACATCTGGGGCCAGATCTGGGCCAAGGAGGTCTACAGCGCCCAGGTGGTTTTCAGCGCGCTGGTGAATGCGCCGATCCGCGAGACGCTGGGGGTGGAGCGTTATGCCCGTGTGGCGGGCGCGGTGGTGCGCGAGGCGCTGGAAATCGCCGAGGCCAACGGCATCACGGTAGAAGCTTTCGATTTCTTCGATCCGGCCAATTACAAGCCGCAGACGCCTGCCGATACCCAGAAGCTGATCGACAACATTAATCACGCGGTCTGGCTGCTCAAGAAGGACCAGAAACCCGATGCCCATCAGTTCAAGAAGAAGGGCAGCGGCATCTGGTGGGACATTGTGTACCGCAACCGCCCCTCGGAGGTGCGCTCCAGCAACGGCAAACTGGTGGATTACGCCGCGCAGGTGGGGGCCGACTCGCGCCTGAACGCAAAACTGTGCGAGATGATCTACGAGATCGAGGGCGGTCAGCGGCAACTCGGATTTGAAAATTACGACGAGCTGGAAGCGTACATTGCCTCCATCGGCAAGGCGCTGCCATGAGTGGGAAAAAGAAGCTGGGCGTCGGCGTCATCGGCGCGCACGCCTGGGCCGAGCAGGCCCATCTGCCGGGCTACCACGCCTATGACCGCGCCGAGCTGGTGGCGATCTGCGATACCGTGCCCGAGCGGGCCGAGGCGTTAGCCAAACAGTTCGGCATCCGCAAGATCTACACCGACGCCAACGAACTAATCAACGACCCCGAGGTGCAGATGGTGGATGTCTGCACGCCCACCGACACGCACCTGCCGCTGAGTCTGGCGGCCATCAACGCGGGCAAGCACGTCATTTCCGAGAAGCCGCTGGCGCACGATGCGAGGGATGCCTTTGCCGCCGCCGCGCTGGCAAAGGAGAAGGGCGTCCGCACCAAGCTGGGCTTCACCTTCCGCTACTCGCCCGCCATCCGCCAGATCAAGACCTGGGTGGACGACGGTACGCTGGGCGAGATCTTCCACGTGCACGGCCTGGAGCAGAACTCTCAGTTCCTCGATCCCGACTACCCGCTGCGTCAGGTGCCGCAGGACGCCGATTGGACGCAGCTGATTCCCTCGTCCATCGTGGGCTACGGCTCGCACCTGCTGGATCTGGTGCGCTGGTGCGCGGGCGAATACCAGAGCGTGATCGGCAGTTTGCATAACTACGTCCCCGAACGCATCGTGCGCGGCTACGAGGGGATGCAGCGCATTCCGGTGGAGGACGGCGCGGTGGCTCTGGCCGAGTTCGCCAGCGGGGCGCAGGGCATCCTGCAGACGTCGTACATCGCGGTGGGCAACTACCCCGGCGTGGAGTTGCGGATCTACGGCAGCAAAGGCGCGGCGGTGGCCCGGCTGGTGGAGGAGAACGGCATCGCCGAAACGCTGCACTTCGCCACGCCCGACGCGGTGGAGTTCCGCAAAATTGACCTGCCGAGCGCGGCCTACCCGCCCGGCACCACGCTGCACACGCCCTGGCCGGAGCTGTACTACCGCAATCTGATCCGCTTCTGGGTGGACGAGATTCTGGACGATCTCCCCGGCGAATGCACCTTCTACGACGGGGCCAAGAGCCAGGAGACGGTCAACGCTATTGTGCAGTCGTTCCGGGAGCGGCGCTGGGTAGACCTGCCGAAGGTCGAGGCGCAGTGAGCCAGCTTGGAGGGTGGGTGGAGCAATACCTTGCCCTGCACGCCCAGTTTCGTCCGGTGGACGCGTCGTTCATGGGATTGCCGGGTCATGATTATCAGTTGCCTCCAGTGGATGAGGAGGCGTTGGAACATGAGCGGCATGACCTTGCCAACCTTTTGCAGAAGGTGGAAGCCTGGACGGGTGAAGCTGAGACGGCGGGCGAGCGGCTAGATCTGTGGCTGCTGCGCTCCCAGTTGCGCGTCACGTTGCGCGAGGCGCGGGAGCGGCCCCGCCAGCACAATCCGGCCTTCTATACGGGTGAGGCGGCCTTCGCCGTCATCAGTCTGCTGTTGCCGAACGAACGCCCGACAAACGCGGCGGCCGTTCTGGCACGGCTGAAGGCCATGCCCGAATTTCTGTCCACAGGAACCAGAACGCTGGAGCCGCTTAATCTGCCTGCCGACTGGGTAGAACGTGCCCGGAAGGAGGCAGAGGCGCTGGAAGCTCTACTCCTGCGTGGTCTGTCTAAACACTCCGACTATCAGGCGGATTGGCAGGAACCTGCCGCGCAGGCTGCCGCCGCCGTTCAGACGTTTGCCTCAGCCTTGAAGGCGGGTGACGCGGACCCAGCCTGCGGACGCGATTACTTGGAGTTCCTGATGCGCGAGGCCCACGCCCTACCCTATTCAGCGGCAGAGGCAGAGCGGCGGGCGCAGGCTGCGTTTGAAGCGCTGGGTGCGGAACTTGTGAAAATGGCCCATCAGCTTGACCCAGCGAAAAGCTGGCAGCAGCAACTGGCCGCACTGGAACAACATCATCCTGCTCTAGACGACGTACAACAGACCTATCAGGACTGGAACGCCCGCGCTCTGGACGCCGCTGAGGGTCTCATGACACCCGCCCGTGAATATGGCCTGGCCTTCGAGCTTCTGCCTGAATGGGCCAGGGAGGCCGCTGGAGCGCTGTATTTCCTGTTCTACCGCTCTCCGCCCGCCGGGCATCCCGGCGACGGCAGCATCTACTGGATCTTTCCGCCCGGCACGGACATGGCGGCGTACCTGCGCGGTCAGAACGTCCCATTCATCAAGGCTGTCCACGCCGTCCATCACGGCAGCATCGGCCACCACACCCAGAATACGCGGGCGCGGCAGGCGGCCTCAAAGCTGGCGCAGCTGGGCGGCACGGACTGCGCCAGCGGCATCGCCTTTCTGAGCGCGGGCACGCTGGTGGAAGGCTGGGCCTGCTACGCCGAGGATCTGCTGCTGGAGGCGCCCGGTTTCTACACGCCAGAAGAAGAATTGCTGCTCAAGCAGTTTGAGTTCCGCAACGCTGCCTGCTGTCTGGCAGACATCCGGTTGCACACCGGGCAGTGGACGCTGGAGCAGATGCGGGCCTTTTACCGGGATGACGTGGGCTTCGCGCCGGGCCGCGTCTGGGCCGAAACCACCCGCAACAGCATCTACCCGGCCACCCGGCTGATGTACTGGCTGGGCACCCAGGTGATCAGGGAACTGCGGGCCGAGCTTGACCTCGCGCCGCAGGTCTTCCATGATCGACTTCTCTCTTACGGCTGCGCCCCGGTCACCCTGATCGCGGACGAGCTGCGCCGCCGGCATTCACGAGGAACCCCATGACTGCAAAGCCCGAACCCCTTTCCAAAGAGCGCAAGGCTGAACTGCGCAAACGTTACCTCAAGGTGGATACGGCCAACGTCGCCGACGTGCTGGACGAACTGGGTCAGCCCGACCACGGGCTTGCCAGCAGCTTCTGGCCCATCCAGACGTCCCAGAACAAGATGGCAGGCTGGGCCTACACCATTCGCGGCCAGATGACGCCGTATTCCGGCACCGGCGATGCCGAAAAGATGAAGGCCGTGTCCGGTCTGCAAGACGGCGAGATCAGCGTCTGGAGCGGCGGCGGGGCGTCGGGCGTCTGTTTTTTTGGCGAGCTGATCGCCCTGGGTATGCAGCACCGGGGCAGTGTCGGCTCTCTGATCGACGGCGGCATCCGCGATATCGAGTGGATCGGCAAGATGAAGTTCCCGGTGTTCACGCAGTACCGCAGCCCGGTGCAGTCCATCGGACGCTGGGGGGTCAACGCCTGGCAGGTGCCGGTGTATCTGCCGGGAGCCACCACCGAGCGCGTTATGGTCCGCCCCGGCGACTTTATTCTGGCCGACGTGGACGGCGTGATCCTGGTCCCGCAGGAACTGGCCGAGACGGTGCTGGAGCGGGCGGAGGAATTGACCCGCAAGGAAGTCGCCATTCGTGAGGATCTGAACCGGGGCCTGGGCCTTCCCGAAGTGCTGGAAAAGTACGGGCACGTCTGATGGATCTTGGACTTCAAGGAAAAACAGCGCTGGTCACAGCGGCCAGCGCGGGCCTGGGTTACGCGACGGCGGCGGCTTTATCGGCGGAAGGTGCGCGGGTGGCAATCTGCTCGCGCGATCTGGGCCGCGCTCAGGCCTCGGCAACGCGCATTCACGCGGAAACGGGCAACGAGGTGCTGGCCTTCGAGGCCGACGTGGCCAGCGAGGGTGATCTGACCCGGCTGTTCGGCGAGGTGCAGACCGCGTTTGGTTCGCTGAATATTCTGGTGTGCAACGCGGGCGGGCCACCTCCGGGCAATTTCTCCGCTCTGAGCGAGGAACAGTGGACCACCGGGGTTCAGCTCACGCTGATGAGCGTGGTTCGCAGTGTCCGGCTGGCCCTGCCGTTGATGCGGCAGGCAGGCGGCGGGCGCATCCTGACCCTGCTGAGCAGCAGCGTCAAGAAACCCATCGACAACCTGACCCTCTCGAACACCTTCCGGCCTGCCGTGTACGGCCTGTGCAAGAGCCTGTCGCTGGAGCTGGCCGGGGACCACATTCAGGTCAACGGGCTGGCTCCGGGCCGCATCGAGACCGAGCGCATCAACCAGCTCGACGACGCGCAGGCTCAGAAACGAGGCCTCAGCCGCGCCGAGATTCGCACCGCCTCAGAGGCGCAGATCCCGATGGGCCGCCTGGGCCAGCCGCAGGAATTCGGGCGGGTGGCCGCGTTCCTGTGTTCGCCCGCCGCCATCTACGTCAACGGCAGCGTGCTGCTGGTGGACGGAGGAGCCGTGACCAGTCTATGAGTCAGTCTAACTATGATCCGAAAGCCCACGCCCGCCTGCTGACCGACTACTGCATTGCCGCCCAGCCGGGCCAGCGGGTGCTGGTGCAGGCCACCACCCTGGCCCTGCCGCTGGTGGAGGAACTGCACCGCCTGCTGCTGGAGCGCGGCGCCACCCCGCTGATCCGGCTGGAGTACCCCACCCAACTGGAGGATTTTCACCGTCTGGCCCCGGGCGCCCTGTTGGACGCCACAGAACCGCTGTTGCTGTCCGAGGTGGAGAGCATCGACGCCTCGGTCCGCATCCTGACGCCCTCTAGCCCGGCAGACGGCCTCGATCCCCAGCGGGTGGCGCGGCACCGCAAGGCCATGAACCCGGTGGCCCGCGCCCGTGCCGGGCGGCGCTGGAACCTGAGCCTGTATCCCACCGCTTATGGTGCGGAGGCTGCGCAGATGAGCCTGCCCCAGTACGAGGCGTTCGTCTCCAGCGCCATGTTTCTGGACTCGCCTGATCCGGTGGCGAAATGGGGCGAGATCCGCGAGTTGCAGGCGGGGCTGATCGAGCGACTGGCCCGCGCCAGCGAGGTCCGCATCGTGGGCGAGGACACCGACTTGACGCTGAACATCGGGGGCCGGATCTGGGTCAACAGCGACGGCAAGCGCAACATGCCGTCGGGCGAGGTCTTCACCGGTCCCATCGAGACCAGCGCCAACGGTCAGATCCTGTTCGATCTGCCCACGGTCTATGGCGGCGCGGCGGTGCGCAACGTGCGGCTGACCTTCAGGGACGGTCTGGTCGTGGACGCCCGTGCCGAACAGGGCGAGGCGGCGCTGCTGGCCGCTCTGGAAACGGATGATGGCGCGAAATGGCTGGGCGAGTTGGGCATCGGCAGCAACGCAGGCATCCAGGCCCCCAGCCAGAACATTCTGTTCGACGAGAAGATCAGCGGCACGGTGCATCTGGCGCTGGGCAACGGGTACCCCGAAACGGGCGGCACCAACATCTCGGCGCTGCATTGGGATCTGATCAAGGACCTGCGCGGGGGCGGGCAGATTCTGCTGGACGGTGAACTGTTCCAGGACGGCGGGCGCTTCGTCTAGCTTTCCGCTGCGTTCCACAGGCCCCGGCCCCGGCACCCCGTCCTGTAGACTCTGCAACTGATGATCGTGACCATTGACGGCGTGGCGGCCAGCGGCAAATCCAGCGTGTCCTCGGGGGTGGCGCGGGCGCTGGGCGTGCCGTACGTGAGCAGCGGGCTGCTGTACCGCGCCGCCACCCTGCTGGGGCTGGAAGCCGGGCTGGACCTGCACGGCGCGGCCAAACTGCTGGCTCATCTGCAGGCCCACCCTCTGCGTCTGGAACCCCTGGCCGGGGGCAACCGGGTCTGGCAGGGAGAGCGCGAGCTGACCGGCGGCCTGCACTCCACACGCGTGGACGCGGGCGTGAGTGTGGTGGCCGCCCTGCCCGACGTGCGCGGCTGGGTGGACGCGCAGCTTCGCGCCCTGCCGGCCCCCTTCGTGGCCGAGGGCCGGGACATGGGCACCACTGTGTTTCCGCAGGCGCAGGCCAAGTTCTACCTGACGGCCAGCCCACGCATCCGCGCCCAGCGCCGCGCGAGCGAGCGCCCGGAGGACGTCCCCGCCATTGAGGCCGCGTTGGTTCGCCGCGACCTGCTGGACCGCGTGCAGAGTGCGCCTGCGCCCGACGCCGTGGTGATTGACACCGGGCCCCTGACCCTGGACGGCGTGATCCAGACGGTTCTGGCGCAGCTGCCGCAGCGCACCCCCTCCGCCTAAGCGATGCCTGCATTGGCCCGCTCTGCCCCGGACGCCATTCCCACCCCTCACCCCTGGCTGTACCCGGTGATCCACTGGGGGGTGGGGTGCGTCGTGGCCTATGGCGGCGGGGTCCAGGTTACTGGCCTGGAACATCTACCGCGTGGGGGGCCGCAGGGTGGAGTGATTGTTGCCGGCACCCACGCCCTGGCGCTGGACCCCTTTACCATCGGCTTTGCCATTCCGCCGGGGCTGCACCGCCTGCAATTCATGGCCAAGCGCGACGCCTTCGAGTGGACGCTGATCGGCCCCCACGCCATCGGGCCGGTGCTGCGCGCCACCGGAGCGTTTCCGGTGGACCGCAGCGGGCGCGACACCCGCGCGCTCAGGCAGGCGCTGCGGGTGCTGGAGCGCGGCGGCATGGTGGGGATCTTTCCGCAGGGCACGCGGGGCGGCCAGGGCCTGCACGGCGGCGCAGCGCTGCTGGCCCTGAAGGCCAAGGTCCCCATTGTTCCGGTGCGGGTGTGGCACGAGCGCCCGGCGTGGCTGCCGCGCGGCCTGCCCGGCGGGCGCTGGCATGTGCGCTTCGGCCCGCCGCTGCAGCCCCAGGGTGACAGTCTGCGTGGCCTGACGCTGCGCTGGGAGAACGCAGTGGGCGTCCTGTAGGCGTTTTCAGGCCGGGTGAGGAGATTCGCCCTGGCTTCTGCCGGGCCTCAGCGGACCACCGTGAACTTCTGGCTCAGGTACGTCTCGGTGTCGGCGGCCACACTGGGATTGCCCAGCGCCTTCAGCACGTTTAACCGCAGCTGATACGTTCCGGCGGGTGCGGGCCGCCCGCCCTCCAGCGTGCCGTCCCAGCCCACGAACCCGAAAGTGTCGCTGTTCGGGTCGGTGTAGACGGCAGTGGCGCTGCGCCCGACATAGTTCTGCTCGAACACGGTGCCCAGACTGTGGCCGCCCGCATCCAGCAGCTCCAGCGTCAGGCGGCGGGCCTGATGGCCGAAATGGACCAGCAGTTGCGGCGCGTCCAGCACGGTGACCAGCTGGCCGCTGTCGTCACGGACCTGCACGTCCTCCAGGGTGTAGGCCGGCGGCGCGGGCGGGGTCAGCCCTTCCGGGTAATACTCGAAGGTCTTGGGATCGTACAGCGCCGGGAAGTTCTTGAAGGTCCGGCCCCCGTCGAAACTCACATCGCCCAGCACCGTCAGCGCCTGATAGTGGCCCACAAAACCGCCGTAGGGAATGACCATCGCCTGTCCGGTGGGGCTGGTCAGGACGACGTAGCCCCCGTACTGGCCCTGCGCGGGGCGGCTGGGCGGCGTGATCAGCACGTTCACCTCGGCCTCGCCGCCTGCCGGGACGCTGACCGTGACCCCCGCCCCGTCCGCGCTGTGGCCGTTGATGCTCAGGCGGGCTGCCTGCCCCACGGGTGACAGCGCCCCGCCCGCACTGTCCAGGGCCTGCGCCGGGACGTGCGTGGCCCGGAAGGTCTGCGCCTGCGGGCCGCTGTTCCTGAGCACCATGACCTTGCTGCGGGGGCCGAAGGTCTGGCTGGCCCCCAGGCCCAGACGGGCGGGCGTGGCCGTGACCGGGTTGCGGTGCGCCGCCAGCACGTTCACCAGCCCCGCGCCCTGCCGCTGCACCGGGGCCGGGGCGCCGCCCTCCTGCGCGGGGCGGAGGGCGGCGTTGTTCATCAGCCGGGCCGAGAGGTCCGCCGCCGTCAGGCCCGGCTGCGCCTCCAGCAGCAGCGCGGCGATGCCCGCCACCTGTGGCGCGGCCAGACCCGTACCGCTCAGGACCGCGTAACCGCTGGTCTCCGTCCTGAGGGGCGTGGCGGTGCGGACCCAGCCTCCCGGCGCGGCCAGGTCCGGCTTGAGGGCCAGGTTCGGCGCCGCGCCAACCGCCGAGAATGGGCTGACGCTGCCGCCGCTGGGGTTATCGAAGGTCTGCGGCGCTGCGTTGAAGGTCAGCCTGACCCCCGCCGCCATGCCGGCGTCGATGGTCGCGCCGTCCCCGGCGGGCACCGAGACGGCAGGAATGTCGATGGCCGCATCGTCAAAGGGATTGACAGGCTGGGCATTCACGCTGGCGAGACCAGGCTGGTTGTTGTACAGCACGGCGGCCCGCGCCCCGGCGTTCTGAACATTGAGAATCTTTTCGCGGGCGGGACAGTTGCCCAGGCGGACCAGCGCGGCCTGACCGTTCAGGCTGCCCGGCGCGTAGGGGTTCAGGCCGTCGATGGAGCAGCCGTCGTTGTCGGTGCTGGGCGTGCTGCCCGGCAGTTTGCCGACGGCCAGGGTCAGGCCAGCGGGTGGGCGGGGCGCGCCGCTGACGGGCCGGTAACCCACCACCGCGCCGCCCGGCGTGAGGCTGAAGTTGCCCAGCTCAAGTCGGGTGTTGTCCACCGAGGCCACCGCCAGCACGTTCTCGCCCAGGGCCGGGGCACCGACGCTGTAGGGTCCGGTCTCGCCGCTATCGCCCGCAGCGGCGCTGACCACCATGCCCGCCTTGACCAGGCGGCTGGCGGCGCGCGCCGTGGGGTACTGCGGCCACTGGAACGGCACGCCCAGACTGATATTCAGCACCTGCATGCCGTCGGCCTGGGCGCGTTCCATCGCCGTGAGCAAAGTGGCGCTGTCGGTGCTTCCCTGGCAGCCGAAGACCTTGTAGATGCCGAGGCTGACGCCGGGCGCGGTCCCCAGGAAGCCGCCCGCCGGATCGTGGCCACCCAGAATCCCGGCCACCCCGGTGCCGTTGCCCTGGCAGTCGTCTGGACTGCTGTCGGGCACAGGGACCGAGCCGGGCCTGGAAGCGTCGTAGCTGTCGCCCACGAAGTCGTATCCGACGACGACGCGGCCCCTGAACGCCGGATGGCCCAGGTCCAACCCGGTATCGATGATGCCCACCCGGACGCCCCGGCCACTCAGGCCCAGCTGCGACTGGGCCACGTCCACCCCGGTCATGCCCAGGGCGCTCAGCACGTCGGGCCGCAGGGCCTGGGACTTGAGTGCGACTGGGGCGCGCGGTGGGGGGATAGGACGCACCGGATACACGCCGGTCACCCCTGGCAGACGTGACAGCCGCCCAAGTTCCGCCGGGGTGGCCTGCACCGCGAAGCCGTTGAACAGCGTGCGGTAACTGGCGATTTCCCGGTACTGCGTCCCGCTGGCGGCGGCCTGTGCGCGGAAGGTGGCCTGCTGCGCGCCCACCCCCTGGGCGTTCAGGGCAGCGGGATCGCCGGCCAGTTCCACAAACCAGCGGTCACCGCTCTGGGCGGCCCCGGTGGGCAATCTGAGGGCGGTCCCGGTGGGCTGTGTGGGGGGTGGGGCGCTGCCCGCCGGACCGCAGGCCATCAGCAGGGCAGTCAGCCCCAGCAACAGGTGACGGCGTGGGCGTCTCATCGGCGCGTCAGGGCAAGCTGGTAGGTGTTGCCCTCCCGGTCGTCGCTGGCCTGCTCGTCGTCGTGAATCCTGAAACTGGTGACGGTCACGAAATAGCTGCCGGGGTGCGTCACGTTAAAGCGCAGCTCGGATTCCAGGCCCGCGCCGCTGTCGTCGTCGTGTTCCAGCACTGTAAACCCGTCGGGCAGCAGCACCTGCACGTACGGGTCGAGCGTGCTGCCGGGGTCCACGCCCACGCTCCTGACCGTCAGCCGGAGCTGTGCGCCCGCCTCGGCGCTGAACGTGAAGTAGTCCACGTCACGTGGCTGGCCGGTAATCCGCCCGTTCAGCCGCGTGCCAACCGTCAGCACGTTGGCGATGGCAGCGCTGCCGTTCGGCTCGCTCTCGGTCATTGGTGCCGGCGGCAGCGCGGTGTTGGTGCAGCCGACCAGCACGGCACTTAGCGCCAGCAGAAGCAGGGGAGAGGTGGGCTTGTTGGGCACGTCTCCGATTGTAGTCGGGCGGGAAGGAGGGTATTGGAGTGAACCCATAACTCCGGACCAGTGGTCAAGCACTTCTAAGCGGAATGATAGCGGGCGGCGAA